>CBIHQO010000373.1:0-6707 GCA_966211735.1 uncultured Schlesneria sp. | reverse complement strand
GGATCAATCCGACAGACTGGCCGCGAGTTGTGGCACAACAGAGGCCACTTTGGTCTCTGTTGTTCAGCGCGCCATTGCAATCGGGATATCGCGCACGCCGCATTGGGCGGTGACTTCGAAAGTCGCGCGCGTCCGCAGCAGTGCTATTGCTTGGCTTGAATCGTGACCAGGACAGTGGTCTCGGAAACGACGGGCCAACGGCCATCACGAAGGGCTGTCGCTCGGAGGACCAGTTCCTGTTCGCCTATTGCGGCAGGAAGATCAGCGACTCGGACTTTGATGGTCGCCTGTTTTTGGCCGACGGCCAATGCGACCGATTCTGCTGTGAATAGACCCTGACCGGATATAACGCTGATCTGGATCGGATCTCGCAGTTCCGGGGCGATGGAGAGTGATAGCGGCACGGACAATTCGCTGCCGGGGGACGCCTTTATTTCTCCGGCAGTATGCGTCAATTTCATCAGGGCCCCTTCGGGCAGGATCCCGAACCGCAGTTCCTGACGCTGCAACAGGGTCCGCATCGTGCCCTTGGGGTCTGCAATCTGAACGGAACCATTCAGAATCATGCGGCTGGTCTTGGTCGTTTCCATCCATTCCGGCACAAAGATTGGATATTCGATTCGCTTGGCATCTGCTGGGATGATGAATTCATCGCTAGCCAATCCTTGCCGGTGTCGCTGCTGCTTGGCTGTCATTTCCAGGTTGATCGGGCCCGCATATCCTTCAAGTCGCTCGATCAACATTGGGAACAAATACGTGCTGCCTCGATGGACCTTACGGACATCGTCCAGACCTTCTGGAGTCAGCTTGATTCGCGGCTTCATCGTGATCGCCACCAGCGTTGGCGTGGCCACTCGAGTGATCGTGCGGTCGCCAAATTGAAGTGTTGTCGATATGGAACAGAGCGCGGCTGAGACCGCAGCATCGGCTGCGCAGGTCAGGTCGATTGCCAATTCGGCCTTGTCTTCCGCGATCGCCAGATTCTCCGGTTGCGTTATTCCGGGCGGCAAACCATTTATGGTGATAGGAATGGGACCTTTGAATCCCCCTTTCCGAGTTGCTTTGAGGTTCAACTTTACTTGACTTCCCAGCAGGACGTTCAACTGAGGCGGCAGCGTCAACTCAACATCTTCCCTGGGAATTGCCACGCTCAAGCGGTAGTTCGCGGCGCGGTCGCCCCCTTTGCCAGAGCGATCTGTCACCACGATTTTGTAGACCCCGTCCGCCGCGGGTGTCATGGCCAACTCTGGATCAACTGATCCCGCCGCATCGTCATTCGAGGCGATCTGCTTGCCGTCGGGATCGAAGACCGTCAAATCCATGTCGAGCGGTGAACCGATTGCTCTCGCGGCCGCTGCGATCAGATAGGGTTGTCCCTTGGTCATCGTGACGTTGTACTGATCCGATCCAAACCGCGATTCGATCGCGCCCGTCACTGCAACGGGGGCGTTGAATGTGACCTGGGCAGCAACTGGCTCCCCATTCTCAGTCAAGTCAGAGACGAGTAGTTTAACCGGCTTCGTCACACCCCATGGCGTTTGAATGGAATAGTCGATGAATGTGGCTTCGGGGTCGCTCGGAAAGGCGACATCGCGAGTCACGCTTTCCAGTTGCTGACCACCTGTCGCCAGGCCGATTCCAACAAACTCGATCGCTCGAGTTTGTCCCCTGGTGCCAACTGCCGGATACGCCGCCGTCGCATGTGGGGCAGCAGTCAGCATCAGGCGGTATACGTAAGATCGATCACCGCCAAAGTCGAGGTCGTGCAGGCTTAATTCATAACGGACACCCGCATCCGCATGCATGGTGACTGTGAACTCGCGACCTTCCGTATCCGCAACGTCCAGCACCGCTTGCCCGGACGGATCTTTCACTTTGAGCATCGCATGCAGCGGTGAGCCAATTCGACGAGCAAGGATTTCAATCGTGACCGGACCTGCTGTGGGAACGCGGAACTGGTAGCGATCGATTTCTTCAATCCTTCGTATCTGGCCAGAAACCGTAATAGGGAGCGCGGACAGTTCTTGCGGAGTCTTGCGCTGCGGGACTTCGGCAACTTCCGGCATACTCCCGATGTGCAGTTGTCCGACCGGTGACGCGCCGTTCGCGTTGGCGACTTGCCAGCGAATCAAGCCGGGCGCGACATCAGCGGGAACGGTTAGTTTCGCTGCAAATTCTCGCGGAAGCGGCCACGCATATCCGCGAGCCTTGTAACCAAACCAATAAGGTGGTTCGGTAATCAGCACGTCGGATGGTTTGCCGACGATCTCCAACTTGATACGTGGGTCATGCACAAAAAGCTGCATATCGGGCGTCCAGTCGTATCCGCCAATCACCACATCGACGGTCGTTCCCGCCTTGGCTCCCGAGGGAAGGACATAGCCGATTTCGGGGACTAACTGAGCGTACGTTACCGATGAAGTGACCACCGCGAGAATGAATGTGACGACGATTCGCGATGCGACCAATTGCCTCACTCTGTTTCCCGATAAACCCATCGTCCGCGTTCCTTGGCATGCGCGAGTTGACCCCTGCGATCCCGTGATGTTCAGATGAGCAATCCAGGAATCAGCTTCCCGCCGTTCACTAACGGGACTGGTCGACCGAGCGGATCGGCATACTCTTTGTCCGCGTCGATGCCCAGCAGCGTGTGGATCGTCCGTAGCAGATCATCGACACTGACCGGATCACTGGTGGGATAGGCGGCTTGAGCATCGGTCGATCCGATGATCTGGCCCGGTTTCACGCCGCCTCCGGCGAACAGAATGCATTGAGCCATCGACCAGTGATCGCGACCAGCCTGAGCGTTCACGCGCGGGGTCCGCCCCATTTCGCCCATCATCACGATCAGCGTTGAATCGAGCAGTCCACGCTGTTCGAGGTCCATGATCAAGGCTGCGAACGCCTTGTCCGCGGGGGGAATCAGATCGCCCTGCAGGCTGGGGAAGCAGTTAAAATGAACGTCCCAGCCCGGGGCATCGATTCCGACGAAACGGCAACCAGATTCAATCAGCCTTCGACCGAGCAGTGTGCTCTGGCCGATCTGAGACATTCCATAGGACTCGCGTACATTGACCGGCTCCGCCTGGATATTGAACGCTTTTCGCGCTTCTGGCGATGTCATCAAGTCGCGAGCTTTCTGGTAGTACGTCCCCATTGCAGCGGCTCGACCCGTGCCCGGCTGACGCTTTTCCAGACCAGCCAACAGGCGCTGTCGCAGGTCGGTCCGCTGGATCGAGAGACCTTCGATTTGGCCCAAATCGCGAACTTCAAAATCAGGCTGGCTGGGATCGGCCTCAATGACGAACGGAGCGTATTCGGCTCCGAAGTAACCGGGTCCCCCCGCTGACATCGGATGCGGCATATTGATGTACGGCGGGACCGTTCCATTCGACCCCAATTCGCGACTGATGATTGAACCAAGTGAGGGATATAGCTCATTGGTGGGGATCGGATATTCGCCATCGGCGAATGTCGGCCGGCGCCCCGTCATCACGTAGTGATAGCCCGTCGCGTGACCGTTGTCGGTATGAGTATGGCTACGGACGACTGTGAACTTATCGGTGATCTTGGCGCACTCTCGGCAATGCTCGGTAAAGATCACGCCTGGCGTCTTCGTCGGAATTGTTTGGAACGGACCGCGAATTTCGACTGGTGCTTCGGGTTTGGGGTCCCACATGTCCTGTTGAGGTGGCCCCCCTTCCAGAAAGATGAAAATGCACGACTTCGCCCGCGCATTGCGTTTCTGGCCGTCCCCCTTCGCGGCATCTTCGGCTCGAAGAAGGCTCGGGAGAGTTAGCCCGCCGAATAGGCCGGTGGCACCCAACCGCAGCGTCTGGCGGCGACTGATGCCGTTACACAGTCGCTGTCGTGGACCTGGAAATGGAAGCTGAAACATCGCCCATACTCCTCCGCAATGTCGTGCGTTGCTGATCTCAATACCTAGTGGTTGTACAAGAACTCTTTCGTGTTCAGCACAGACCAGAGAATGTCTTCCACTGCAACTCGCCGATTTCCGCTGGCCGCACGGTATGCGGTTCTCATCAATTGTCGTTCTTCATCTGTCGGAAACCGGCTGAGTGTCGCCAGGTAGATTTCATCGGTGACCTGATCATCGGAGAGCGTCGAATCCGCCAGTTTCCGAGCGGTTCCGTGGCGATGCGCGATTTTCTCATTCACTTCGGGCGAGTTCAGCAGATGCAGCGCTTGCGAGATGCTGGGCTCGTTGCTGCGTTCGCATTCACAGACGGTCGCCCGAACTGGTCGGCCGAAGATGCGAAAGAAATAGGACGGCATTCGGTTGTCCCAGACCTGGATCGATCGAATCCCCTCGGGCCAGCCGTTGAACTTCTCGGGAACCCCCGTGGTCTGACTGATCGCATCGAGCAGGACTTCCGCAGGAACCGCCTTCGGACGTGCGTGTGAAAAATGCTGACGATCGTCCCGGTTCAGATCCGTCGCAATTCCCAACTGATAAGCGCGTGACAAGAGGAGCGTCTTGCTGAACGCCTTCAGGTCGTATTTCAACTCTTTTAGATGGGCTTCCAATGCATCGAGCAACGGCTCATTGGTCGCTGGATTGGTCGCACGCATGTCGTCAATCGGTTCGACCAGTCCACGTCCGAAATAATGCGACCACAATCGATTTGCGATCGCCCGAGCAAAAAACGGGTTGTCGGGAGCGGTCATCCAGGCCGCCAGCACCTGTCGACGGTCAACAACATTGGAAAAGTCCGCAGTGCTGGCACCAAGAGCTCGCGCCGGGACCAATTCCCCCGTTCGTGGATGCTTTTGATCTGCTCCACCACGAGCAACAATCGCTTCCGTGCCCTCTGGTAGCTTCTTGACCGTGATGCCCGAGAAAAAGCCCGCCAAGCCTGCATAGTCGTCCTGGCTCCAGCGTTCACTCGGGTGATGATGACACTGCGCGCATTCGATTCGGACGCCCAGAAACAGTTGGCTCACAGCGCGGCTGGTGACTTCGGGAGTGTCCAGTGATTTGAAGAACGCGGCTGGGCTTTCACTTTGAATCGGTCCCTGTGCCGCCAGGATCTCGCGAGCCATCTCATCGTACGGACGATTCTGGGTGAACTGCTTTCGCAACCACCGCGTCAATCCGACAGTTCCCTGCGGCGTAATCTTGAGCTTATCGGCCTTGAGAAGATCGGACCACTTCATCGCCCAGTAGTCGACATATTCAGGGCGCTCAAATAGAGCGTTCACCATTTTGGCTCGTTTGTCGGGAGCTTGATCCGCGAGGAACTGTCGAGCTTCGGCCGCGGTGGGTAACGTTCCGATCACATCGAGAAAGGTGCGTCGCAAAAATGTCGCGTCATCAATGGAATCACTGGGCGGAATCCCCAGTCGAGTCAACTTGTTCCAGACATGCGTGTCGACGAAATTCGCCTCGCCGGGCCGGACGAACGTGCTGCCGGGACGCGGTAGAGCGACTCGACAGACGGCCACGTGCCCCAGGTAACGGATGAGCACCGCCGCCTCGCCCGGTATTTCGCTGGCTTGCAGCAACCCACGTTGATCCGCGTCAGCGATGTGCGGCGCGTTCGAGATATAGTCCGATTCCACCGTCGCGCAGCGTCGTTCGCCGCGATCATTGATCGCCCACACTCGCAGTTGCTGCGTCCCGCCCGGGGTCATCACCAATTCTGCTGGTTCCACTTGGATTGCCACGATGCGTCGTTCGTCGGCAACACGGGCCGGAGCGCCCGACGTGATCCATCGCAAGAGACGTTTGTACTGCGGACTTCCCGGTTCAATCTTGCGACCACCACCATGAGGAGCTTCCGCCGTGGCCTTTCGTAAGATGAGACTTGTTTCCGGCGCCGTGAGCGACAGGCGTCGCCCCTTTCCCTCTTTGGTCAGTGCATCGTGATCGTAGGTCGTATCGAATCCCAGCAAACTCAGCTTGAATCCATTCTGTCCCTCGGCTTTGCCGTGACATCCCCCCGAATTGCATCGCGCCTTGGTGAGGATCGGTTGAATCTCATGCTCGAACGAGACAGGTCGCGGTTGGCTAAATCCGGTGACAGTGATCGGAACCATGATTTCGGTCGCACCACCACGAACCAGCAACTGCGTCGACCCTTCTGCAAGCGGGTAGATCAAGCCGCCAGCATCGATCCGAGCGATTGATGGATGTTGCATCTCGAACTGAACAGACCGAGTTGCATCACGCGTGACGCCATCCTGGACTTCTGCAATGAGAAGTTGCTGTGAATCTTCTGGACGCTCAAGTCGGACGGCGGCAGGTGTTACTCGAAATTCGGCGGATCCGACGGTCGGGCACGCGGCGAAACACCCGCAGAGAACGATCAGGGAGAGTTTCCGTGCAAGATTCAATTGGGAACTCCAAGTCGAAGCACCTCACCGGCCCGCCGTGCCAACAATATCAACGGTAGTTTATGGATGTGGTCGCCAGTCTGGCAAGACGAATGGCATACGGAATCCCACAATGGATGCAGGCGCCTGGGGGTGATCAACTGAGGGCAGAAGAGAGGTGGGACAGGCATCATGGGACTTCAGTTTCCTTACGATTTGGCAGAATTTGTCAGTCCATGGCAGGGTTTTGGGGGTGTTTGAAGATTTGCCCCTTGAAAACAAGGGAAATCGCAAAAGGGACTGACAAATGGGAGTCCCCTGTTCGGCGCGGGTCGCCTGACCCAGCCGACCCCGGTGACCGGAGGTCTCCG
>CBIHQO010000372.1:0-6709 GCA_966211735.1 uncultured Schlesneria sp. | reverse complement strand
TTCAGCCGTAAACGGCCCGTCCGTCGCGAGCATCTCAGCCAGATCGCGGCCTTCGACATATTCCATCACCAGGTACCAGACGCCACGCTGCACGCTGGCATCGTAGGCTTGCACGATGTTGGGATGCACGAGTTTGGCTGCCGCTTTCAGCTCACGCTGGAACCGTTGCACGGCGCTCGCGTCCTTCGTCATCGCTTCCGAGATCAACTTGATCGCCACCAGGCGGTCCATGTACTGGTGCTTGGCTTTAAACACCTGACCCATGCCGCCAGCACCAATCCGGTCCAGCAGCACGTAGTCACCCAGGATCATCGGTGTGCGACTATGCGTCAGCACCTCGGCCGCCTGAAACGCTGTCAGATGGTCGTTATCCACCAGCAGCTTGGCAAACGCCTCGGCATCCTGGGGCTGTCGATCGACAGGCAGCGATCTCCAGAACGTTTCGATCTGGTCCGTCTCGAAAAGCCCCGACGCAATGAGGGCTTCTTTAAACTGATCGACGGAAATCGGCATCTGCAATTCTCACCTCGTGTTGTGAGATGAAATGATAAACCGTGTCCCGCTATATTAGAACCGACGTGGCGAGGTTTGAGCGGATTGGCCAATTGTCGATCGCGCTCGTCTGTGAACTCATTCAATACCAGCCTGATGCTAAGTCCGATTGAACGGAAATCCGAAGAGCAAGAAGACGGGGCCAACGCGGATGCAGAACACAAAACGCCGCCGTGCCCTTGGCAGCTACTACACGCCCGAATGGCTCGCCCGCTGGATGGTCGCGCGTGCCCTGTCTGCTGCCGATCAGGCGACACAGGTCGACTCCTGGCGAATTCTGGATCCGGCCTGCGGCGATGGCGCGTTCGTGCTGCCAATCCTGGCAGAGCTTGCCGCTCGTCGTGGCGTCTCCTCGGCTGATACGGCTGGCCGACTGGCGATCGTGCGTGACCACGTCTTCGGAGTCGACGCCGACCCGATCGCCATCGAGAAGCTGCATCAACGTCTAGCCGAATGGATCGGCGGCGGTCCGCTAGACACAGTCGAAGTCCTCAACATCCTCGCGACTCAGTTCCGTTGCGGCAATTCGCTCTTGGGTGATGCCTGGTCGACCCACTCCGTAAAGCCGCCAATTCTTCCACGGAGTGAAGTACGGGTTGCCCCCTTGGTTGAGCTGCCGAGTGAATTACTGAGCACTCAGTACTCAGTACTCAGTACTCCGCACCAAGCCACCAACGCCGAGGAGGCTGCTCCTCTCGATTGGAGCGCCGCTTTCCCCACCGTCGCCACTGCCGGCGGGTTCGATCTGATCATCGGCAATCCGCCCTATCGACGCGAACTCAACGCCAAAGCCGACTTCGACCGGATCGCGGCTTCGTCCATCGGGCAGCAATGGCGAACCGCTCGCATGGACCTCTGGCATTACTTCTTTCACCGAGGCCTCGATCTCCTGAGGCCCGGCGGTCGGTTGGCGTTCATCGTCAACAGCTACTGGACCAGCGCGGCGTCGGCGAAACGCCTGCGAGCACGCATGGCGACCGAATCGACGCTGGAAGAGGTCGTTCACTTCGGATCGGTGCCGCTGTTTCCGCAGGTCACCGGTCGACACATGATCTTTCGCGTTCGAAAAGAGCCCGCCGCGATCACAACCTGCCGAGTCTTCGATCTGTCGCACCAGTCGCGTGGTCAGATCGAAGTGGCGATGCAAAGCGACCGTTGGCCTGACGATTGTGTCTACGCGATCCCGCAGCAATCGTTGTGGTTGAATGGGCAACTGCGAACCAGTTCTGAAGCGCCCCGCCAGCAACAACATTCAACCCGCGTCTTGGCTGACCAATTCGATGTGCGACAAGGCATGGCCGAGAACCCCCCGTTTGTGACTCGCGCCGCCGCTCTGGAGCTCGGTGATCATGCAACGGTCGGTCAGGGCGTGTTTGTCCTGACCACCGACGAGATCGCCAGATTAGGCTTGAACCAGGCTGAGGCCGCGCTGTTGCGGCCTTACTATGCGTTGTCGGCGGTCGATCGATTTCATGTCGACGCGCAGCCGTCTCATCAGGTGCTATATCTCACGAAAACAACCGCTGCTTCGCTTGAGCCATATCCGCGAATCGCCGCGCACTTGGGACGCTGCCGTGTCGTGTTGGAACGTCGACGCGAAGTGCAGTCCGGTCAAATGGCCTGGTGGCACTTACACTGGCCACGCGAAGAGCGGCTGTTTATCGAACCGCGAGTCCTCTGTCTGCAGATGGGACACGAACCGCGATTCGCCTACGCCGAACAGCCCACCTATGTCGGGTTCTCGATGAACATCATCGTCGCGAATCGAGCCAACGCTGGCGGGTGCCTGTCCGTCGCAGCGTTAACTGCCATCCTCAATTCATCCCGCGCCCGGCACTGGTTCGAAGCGAATGCCAAGCCGCGCGGTGCGCATCTGGATATCAGCGGCACCGTACTGAAGCAGTTCCCATTACCGATGAAATCGCCGCCGGAAATCCTGACCGCTTTGGATCAGTTGGCTCGCCACTGGCCTGTCTCTGGCGAAGCGCGACCGGTTGCCGAGTCGCGACTCGATGAACTGGTCGAGCAACTCTACTCGGCCTGATCGGGCGCTTCCTTGGTCGGAGTCTTATGGAACTCGGCCCAGCGTTCCCAGGCGTAGTCCCATTCCATCCACATTCGCATCACTGACCACAGCAATCGCATCTTCGCCAGTTGATCGGCGGGCATGCGCGTCTGCTGAGCCATCGATTCGCGAGCCGCATTGGCCAGGCCCCAGCGGCTTCCCAGCAGGCGGCACAGTCCATCGGCGGACAGGTCTGGATCGGCTCCATCCGCGGTATATCCGGCCCCGTTGGCGGTCACGAACAGTTCAAACAATTGACCTCGATACGGATCCACTTCCAGCGGCTTGGTGGTTCGCTCGGCCTCCAGAATCAGGGCTTCAATACGATCAAGAATGCGGTCGGCCAAGGTCAACGTCTCATCAATGGAAGGGGACATCACAAAATCCTGCGAAATAGGTCGGTCTGCGACTAGAAGATACCAGCGTCGGCGACTCTTCGAAAGTCGCTCCCGCCCTTTGGAGTGCTCCGGCTAGACGGAGCTTTGGCTTCAACAAGGAACGACCGAAAATTGGGGAGAGCAGGGGCACAAAGTCGATTGAAGCAGTTGGGGTGAGAGACTGTCTTCAGGCCCAAGGGGCCGGTACTTTATCCAGCCAGGGCCCTTCGGCCCTGGAATTCAGCCCATCAATAAACTTTTCTCAGGCCTGAAGGGCCGGTCATTTCAGGGGAGTCCCCGATGCCACAATCACTGGCACGAGTTTGGCTGCATGTCACTTTCAGCACCAAAAAACGGCGCGCCTATCTTCAGCGAGATGATTTTCGCGACGAAATGTTGAGTATCCTCTTCCATCAGATCGAAAAAGCAGGTTGCTTCCCCTTGCACACGGGTGGCTGGATTGATCACGTGCATCTGGTGTGCGGACTATCTCGTACCGTCTCAGTCGCCTCGCTCGTGGAGCATGTCAAAGTGGAAACTTCCAAATGGGCCAAATCAGCAACTCAGGGCAGCACGACATTCTCATGGCAGTCGGGTTACGGAGCTTTTTCGGTTAGCCAATCAAACCTTGATCAAGTCGTCGACTACGTCCGTCGCCAGCCAGCCCATCACGCGAAGCAATCTTTTCAAGATGAGTTCCGTGAACTCTGCCGCCGGCATGAACTCGAACTTGATGAACGATATGCGTGGGATTAAAGGACCGGCCCTTCAGGCCTGAAGAGATGTTGTTAGTTGATCCTGTTCCGGGGCCGAAGGGCCCCGGCTGGGCAAAGTTCCGGCCCCTTGGGCCTGATGACTGAGGCTACCGCATCGTCTCTGCAATCCGGGTTCGATTGGCCACGACGCCTCTTCACCGCCCCACCAAACGACAGTACCCCGGTCACGAAATTCGCAACCGAGGTACTGCAGGTCTGTCGCAAGACTTTCCCATCCTGATCAAGGGATCAGGTAAATAAATCCGGTGACGGCGGCGGCTTCAACCAAGGCGGCCTTGGTGTTCCACGGGAATGGATAGCGCAGTTTCGGCACCACATCACCCGGTCGGTACCAGCCCAGTGCCGAATGCAGTTCCCATGGCGGAACCATGGCCAGCTGATATGGCATCATCACCAATTGACCACTCATGCGCGCCGACGAGATGATCGGCTGAATCAGATGGTGGTGCGTGTGGCCGTAACGTTCCAGGGCAGGATCTTCGAAGTAGAGCGGATAGTAGTTCGTGTGCGGCGGAGTCCAACACATGCCCAGGTCGGGGAAGTTACGAGGGACATAAGTGTCGCCACCGAAACGGACGTTGAACTCGCGAGCCTTCTCGGCAGCGTATTGCTTGATTTCCGTATCGCGGTCAAAGTCATTCTGCGGATTGATATCGCTGATGCGTCGCACCTGCGTCGTCTTCCGCGGCGGACCGCTTGGGATCTGACCAATCGGCCGCGGGTTGTTGCGGGGCGCACCCACAGGGTCCAGCGGAGTCTGGATCTGCATTTTTTCCTGAGTCTTCTCGTCGAGTTGGCTCACGTTTTGTGCGGGCACCGATCGTTCAACTGTGCTCGGATCCTCGAAGGGATTGAAACTCTCTTCATAGGGGCGCGCTGCAGGTTCGGCGGCAGGCAAGGGGAGGGCGCGTTCTGGCGCTTGTTCTTCACTCGCAAATGGCGATTCGACTTCTGTAGCCAGCGGCTCGGCGGCAGTCGAGACCGGAGTCGCTTTGACCGTGGTTCCTTTGCCGCTGGGCTGCTCCAGCTGTGTCGAACGCGACGACGAGCTGGGGGTGACTTCGTACTGGCCTTTGAGTTTCTTCCACCGTGCGGCGGCCGGCTGCGACGCAGACGTATCGCGTGTTCGCAGGCCCGGCTGGTCGGCCGAAGCCAGGGGAGCCAGGTTCCACAGAACCGAAGCTCCCAGGACGGCGAGTTTAAGGCGACTCCATCGGCGCGTGTTCGCCCGAGTAGTTTGGTGCTTCTTCGACAATGGTAATGTCATGCGGATGGCTCTCCCTGACCGTGGCCGGTGAGACCTGTATGAATCGAGCTTCCGTGCGCAATTCGGCGATCGTGCGAACGCCACAGTATCCCATGCCGGCCCGCAGGCCTCCAATCAATTGATACAACAACACCGGCAATGAGCCCTTGTAGGCCACGCGTCCTTCGACTCCTTCAGGAACCAGTTTCGATGGTCCCCTTCCGTCGTCGTTGGACGATTGTCGGTATCGTTCACTGCTCCCCTTCACCATCGCGCCCAGTGAACCCATGCCGCGATAGCGTTTAAATCGTCTTCCCTGAAACAGCACGACTTCGCCGGGACTTTCGTCGAGCCCTGCGAGCAGGCCCCCCAGCATCACGCAGTGGGCTCCGGCTGCCAGGGCTTTCGTAATGTCACCGCTATAGCGAATGCCCCCGTCCGCGATGATCGGAATGTCGGTTCCGGCTGTCGCTTTGACGGCATTGGCAATCGCCGTCAGCTGAGGGACCCCGATCCCGGCGATGATTCGCGTGGTGCAAATCGAACCCGGACCGATCCCAACCTTTACCGCATCCGCCCCCGCGCGGACCAGGTCTCGTGCTCCTTCCGTCGTTGCCACGTTTCCGGCGACGACATCGATTGTCCATCGCCGCTTCAGTTCTTTAACCGTTTCGATGACGTTCCTGGAATGTCCGTGGGCACTGTCCACGCACAGAACGTCAACTCCCTTTTCAATCAGTAGTGCGGCCCGCTCGTAATCGCCAACTCCGATCGCGGCACCGACTCGCAAACGACCGCGTGTGTCTTTGGCTGCTCTTGGATATCGGAGATTCTTGTCGATATCCTTGATCGTGATTAACCCCTTCAACTGGTAGTTTTCATCAACCAGTAGCAGCTTCTCCACCTTGTTTATCAAGAGTAACCGCTGCGCCTGCTCCAGCGTCGTGTCTTCCTTGGCCGTGACCAGGTTCTCTTTGGTCATCACTTCCGAAACGGGAGTATCGGTGGACGGCAGAAACCGCAGGTCGCGGCGAGTCAGGATGCCCAACAGCTTGCCATCGCGGGTGACAGGCACGCCGCCGATGTTCTTTTCCTCCATGATATCCCGAGCCTGGGCCGCGGTCGCTTCGGGCGGCAGCGTCACGGGATCAACAATCACGCCATGCTCGGCACGCTTTACCCGCTCCACCTGAAGTGCCTGAGCGTCAGGGGTCATGTTCTTATGAATGATCCCCAGACCCCCTTCCTGGGCCATCGCCACCGCCATGTCGCTTTCCGTGACGGTATCCATCGGGCTGGAGAGAATCGGCATACTTAGCCGAATGTTCCTGGTCAGTTGCGTGGAAACATCCGTATCGGCCGGGACGAGTTCGCTATAGCCGGGTTCCAGCAGCACGTCGTCAAACGTGACTCCCTTGTAAGCAATTCGATCTTCCATGGCAGGCTCCTGATCTGTAGTCAGGGATGCATCACGCATCCCGAGTCGGTTCGTTGATTGTTGATTCCGGTGATTGTTTGACAAGGGCCTGCTGCAACCGGTTCGAAAGTGCGACTAATTGTTCGACTTCCAATTCCTCGGCCCGCGCTTCTGCAGGCAATTGCAACTCGGCCAAAATGGCGTCGATGACCGGCTTGGTCAGACGCCCCTTATAATTCTGAGCCAGCACGCCTCGCAGCAGCTTGCGCCTTTGCG
>CBIHQO010000371.1:0-6720 GCA_966211735.1 uncultured Schlesneria sp. | reverse complement strand
TGCGCCGTGCGGCCGTAAAGAAGTAGACGTTGCACGAGCAACACAACGCATCGTCGAGCTGCGTATTCCCGTGCCCCACATGATGATGCCGGAAGATCTGGCAACGATGCTGATCGGGCCGATCAAGGTACCCCCGACAGGCAATCGGCGTGTCGGGATTTACCTTACCCGATTCCACGGCGGCCACAGCCGAAATCACCTTGAAAACCGACCCCGGTGGAAGCGCCATCTGCGTCGCACGGGAATACAGCGGCTTCCGCGGATCATCCATCAGATCCTGCCAACGTTGACGATCAGGATGAGTCAGCAGGTTTAAATCGAACCGAGGTGCCGAAGCCGCCGCCAGAATCGCTCCACTATGGACATCGATGGCGACGATACACGCCCCCTGCGGCAACGAAGGAAATTCGGTGACAAGTTGGCTCGATTCATCGTCGACCGACTGAGGCAGCGTGACGACCGACAGAGCCTCGTCTAGAAGCTGCTCGGATCGCCGCTGGACCTCCATATCCAAGGTCAGCACCAGGTCGCGACCATGCCGAGGCTGACGCAGATCCTCGGTCGAAACAACATCACCGCGACGATTCTTCATCACGCGGCGCTGGCCTCGGACACCTCGCAGATGAGCATCATATTTCAGTTCCAGGCCACTGCGTCCGATCGGATCACCAATCCGCAGATCAGACTCCGGATCGCTGGCTTGACGTTTTTTCGCTTCATCAGCCAACAGCAGCGTGCGGCTGCCGATAAGGTGCGAGGCGAGTTCGCCTTGCGGATAAACCCGCCGCGTCTGAACTTCGATTCGCAGACCCGGATAGCGTTCTCGATGAGCCTCAATCTCCGCTTTCACATCCGCATCGACGCCCGGGACAATCGTGTGAGAGCCGACTTCTTCAATCAACGGCTCCGCATCCAGCGAGCGCGTCGGTGGTTCGGTCAGCTCTTTACGAACTTGAGTCCAGATCGACAACCAGCCAGTGCTTGAGGATACCGTCGAGTCAGCGGGTTTCGCATTTAATTGTTCTTGGCGTTCCGCTCGTTGGCGTAGGACATCCTTTCGCAGCTGGACAACGCGGTTTTGAACTTGCAATCGTGTCTCGGCCAATTCTTGCGAGCTACGTCCCGTCAATTTGGAGACGGCTTCCCACAGCTCTTCACGACGCTTCAGCACTCGTTCCTTTTCGGCTGCCACCTTCTGCTTGTCTTTGCGTTCCGCGCGATCCAAGTTGCGGTGAGCTTCGCCGCGCAGCCATCGTTCGTCCGCCGGTTGCTGGATCAAACGATAGTTCATCTGCAGGTCGTAGCGAGCTTCCTCGCCGGCCAGCACGCTGCCGTCCGCTGCCAGAATACGTCCGTGCCGAGCGGGAATCTCTTCCAGCACTTCGTACGTCTGCTCGAACCCGTCTGCGAAATCCTGCTGAAGCACGATCTGCAGTTGTCCCATGCGAACCACGACAGCGACCAGCGGTATCAACATACCCAGCCACATCAGCGACAGGCGCAGACCTGGAGCGCGATCCGGATCCCAATCACGGGACCGGTCTGCTTCCGGTACTGACCATGTTGCCGAAGGTCGATTTAACATGAACCTGACTTCTTCCGTCGTGCCTCAACCTAGCGAGCGGTGGCCCACTTTTGCGTCGAACGTTCGGTGATCGTCTGAACCTGTATCTTCTGACCAGCCAGTCCGCGTGCCAGCAGAATCAGCACGCTGGCCACCGCGGCCGTCCAAGCCGAATCTTGTACCGCAGCCGTCAGCAAGGAATGCGGATCGACTTTGCGATCCGATAGCATCGCCAATGCCGCCGGAGCCAGCACGCGCCACGCCAGGCAGGTCACGATCGTCATCGCAATCAATCCCAGCGCACTGCGCGATCGCCACATCGGTTGCAGCAACTGCAGACCCAAGGCAAGCATCGCTGCCAACGCCAGGTGAACCCCCAGGCGTTCAGTCGACAGGCCATCCAGGATCAGACCAAGCAGCGCTGCCAGCAGGATCGATAGTGAGGCTTCGCAACCCGCAGCGATGACGACCAGGATCAGCGCCGGCAAGAACGGGCGGCCCATCCCCGCAACTTCCGCAGGCACGACACTGCAATGTGCGACCACGCCCACATAGATCGTCAACAGAACTCCTGCGAATCGTAACACAGCCATCGTTCCTTAATGTCACTCAAGCTATCGCTCGGCCGTCAGTCGTTCGTTGTTCACCGCGGTTCGCATGATCTGAACACTTTGTAGATCACTGGGAACAGGGACTGGTTCCACCAGGACTTTCCATTCGGAATCAGAAGGCCCCAAGGAAGCTTCGACGACTCGGCCGTAGTACAGAGGAGTCGAAGACAATCCCTCCCGCGTCGCCGCATAGACGGCGTCGCCAACAGTGACCGAATCCGAAGAAGCGATTCCCTTGAGACGACAAAGCGGCTCACCCTGCCCCTCCAAAATCCCCTTGGCTCCGAACACGTATCCCGAGCCCGCTTGATGGACCAACTGGGCACGGCCACGGTAACCGGAATCGGTCAGCAGCAGGAATGTACTCGTCCAGCGGCCCACTCGTTCGACCTTGCCAATCACGCATCGTCCTAACAACACGCCATCTTCAGGCGAAAGATCGCCGTCTCGGCCAACATCAACCAGTGCATGTTTGCTCTTCACTACCAGCTCGGTCTCTCGAACACCACTCGTTTGTCCCCGATCTAATAGCTTCCCTTTTCGCCACTTCTCGGCAACCGCATCACCAAGGACGGCGGCATCGATTAGCGACGACGTGACGAGCGGCGGCAATGTGCGAATGATGTCGGGCAGCGAATCAGTTCGAGAGTTTTGATCGGCTCGCTGAGCAAGTTGGATCTGCAACGATGCCGTTCGAGTCTGCTCTTCTTGGAGTTGATCTCGCAGACGATCCACTTCCGTACGATGAGCCCGATCAGACTTTGTCGTGTTTTTGCTGCCGTTGCCACGAACGAACTCCGTGACTTCGCGAGCGGCCACTTGTCCGGGTCGCAATGAATCGGCCACAACCGCGCGCACTCCAGTCACGACGTTCTCGGGTGCGAAGTGCAACCCCACGCCGACCAGAACCAGCACGCAAGTTAATGGCCCGCTCATTGACGACATTCAATTTCCCGTGGTCGTGGTCCTTGGTTAGAAGCTGCCATCACTCGCTTCCAGACTGTCTTTCCATTGATGCAGATGTTCCACACAAATAGCTGTGCCGCGAATCACTGTTCGCTGTGGATCGGCAGCCACTCGGACCGGAATGCCCAGGTGCTCGCGAAAGAACAGGTCCAATCCGGGCAGCATCGATCCACCACCGGATAACACCATGCCGGTATCCGACAGGTCCGCCACCAGTTCCGGATCGCATTGTTCGATCACGCTCTTGACCGCGTTCAACACCGATTCAAGAGGACCACGCAACGCTTCGCGGATCTGTTCACTCGTCACGATGGCTCGTCGAGGCACCCCGCTGACGACATCAAGTCCACGCACTTCGCTGGTCTGCTCCTGATCCAACGAGTAGGCTGAACCGACTCGAATCTTCAGCTGCTCTGCGGTCTGATCACCGATCCGAAGTGAGAAGTTTCGCTTGAGATAGTCGACAATCGCCTGATCGAAGTCGTCGCCGGCGATGCGTAAAGACTTGCTCGCAACGATCTCGGCCAAGCTCAAGACAGCCACTTCCGTGGTCCCGCCGCCAATCTCACAGATCAGGTTTGCCATCGGTTCGGCGATGGGTAACCCCGCTCCAATGCTGGCGGCTTTGGATTCTGAGACGAGGTACACTCGACCGGCACCCGCTCGCTCGGCGCTGTTAAAGACCGCTCGCTTTTCAACTTGCGTGATTCCACCGGGAACGGCGATCACGACATTCGGGCGGATACCGGGAGTCGTGCGAGCAGCCTTGCGAATGAAATACCGCAGCATCGCTTCGCACAGTTCGAAGTCGGTGATGGCACCGTCCTGGATCGGCTTGACGGTGGTGATCGAATCGGGAGTCCGGCCGAGCATCTGTCGAGCTAGTTTGCCGACTGCGGTCCCGCGACCAAGGACTCGCCGGGTTCCTTTTTGTAAGGCGACCACGGACGGCTCGTCCAGAACGACTCCTTCTCCCTGGATGGCAATCAGCGTATTGGCCGTACCGAGATCGATAGCCAAGTCGGGGCTGAGCCAGCGTTTAAGGCGATAGAGCATCCGTGCATCCGCCGTGCGAAAAATACGCAACTTTGGCGCAGACTCCTCCCATGGAGGAACTTTGCGCCGGCGGAGTTGTAGTTTCTGCCGGAGTTCGCGGCAAGATGGGGTTCAGGACCGGTCTCATTTGCCGATCAGGGGCTCAGTTTCCACTCGTAGGCCGACAAAGCCATGACCAGGAAGACGATTCCAGTCAGCAATGCTGCCAGCGAGACCCACAGCAGCGACACGTAAACATCGGGAGCCGGCGCGTTATCAGAGCTTCGTGGTGACATTATCGCCCTTCTGAATGACGGTGTTCTTTTCCTTGAGCGTCACGATGCCGACCGCCTTGTCGGCGTTCACCAGCGTCAGACGAATCTGTCCCAAATAGCGGCCTTCGCGATTGTAGACCGTCATCGTATGGCCGACGCTGAGTCCATCATCGCTACCCAGCGAAACTTCGACCAGTTCCGTGTTGCCCTTCTTTTCCTTGACGTAATCGACAACTCGGCCTTCCAGCGGAGGAGGAGGAGTGGTCTCGGCGATCATCAGCTTGGGATCGGTGGGCAATCGTTTGCGGCCCAACCACAGCTTGATCGTCTGCAGATCTTTCAAAACCCGCTCATGGCGGTCATTCAAAAGCTGCATTTCCTGGTCTTTGGCGAACACGGTATCTTCGAGTTCGTGGACCTTCTTGTTCAGTTGTTCACGCCATTGGTAGGTCGTGGCATTTTGATTGCGTTGCAACGTCGACTCAGCGGTTCGCTCGGTCGCTTCCACTGTCTGCAGTTGAGCCTGACCTTCGACCTGATCATTCGCCAGTTGCAGGCGTTCGTTATCCGCCGTCAACGCCAGTACCTGTGTGCTGAGCGTCCCCTTTTCCGAGGTCAGCTTCATGATCTGATCATTCAGCTTGTCGGTCTTGGCCTGATTGTCGGTTCGCTCGCGTTCGAACTCGGTGAGTTGATCTTTCAGCTTGGTGTTGGCCTTTGCCAGCAAGGCACTGTCCGCCAGCGATTTCGTGCGCCAGTTCTTCTGAGCCGTAAAGACGGCGCCAGCGAATGCCATGAACATGATGCTGAGCACCAGATGCAACACGACCAGAATTTTGCCGACTGTCGTCATGGAGTCACCTCACCGTCAGTTTTTCAACGTCAACTTGCCACTGCAATCCCAAGTGACGGTCGTTCCTCGACCCCTTGCTCGGACAAATCACCGCGACTTATTTCTCGTAGGGTTCGACCTGTTTGCGCAGTTGTTCGCTGCGTCGTTCAAGTCGCTTCTGGTTCTCTTCCACACGAACCAGTTCATCTTCCAGGATTCTTTGCTGCTCGCGATACGCAAACAAGTCTGTCCGCATCAATTCGAGCTGATTTTTCAGCCGAAATCCTTCATCGCGGCGTTCTTGAGCCGTCTTTTGAATCTGCTGAATCGCGGTCGCTTTCGCCGCGATTTCCTGAGTTGTTTTCTGAATCTCGGCACTGAGCTTGGTGAGCAGCGTGTCGAGGAACTGAGCGCGTGCCGCCATTCCCGCCTTGTCGGGCGGAATCAGATCCTTGATCTCTTTGATGATGGGCTGCAAGGTTGCCACTTGCTTGGTCAGCTTCGCCTCTTCTTCTTTCGCATCGTCGACCTGCTTCTTGCGAGCTGCGACGACCGCTTCGGCCATCACGGGTGTGGCAGAACCAACCGGCTGGTCCGTCTTTCGCGTCTTGACCGCATAGGTCGTTTTTTCACCGGGAGTGATCGTGAAGACGAAATCTTTCGTCAACTCTTCCGACTGCATCTCGGCCTTCCAATTTGGGCCGCCGGAGACGAGTGACATGGTGAACGCGACAAAACCCAGGCTGGCTGCCGTCACGAATACCACCAGGATTTTGCCAAAACTATTCATGAACCGCTTTCCGTCAGGTCGGGCCGCTTCGAAAGTTGAGTTCGACAGGGAATCGTTCCCAAATATACGTCATTCGACGCAGTTGGGTTTGATTGGTTTGGAAATGAGTTTGTCGGTTAGATAAATCCTAATGCTGCCGCGCAACCAGAGTCAATTGGGTATCGGCGCGGAATTGGTGCGCGGGAAACTATCCCCCCTTTCGTCGGCAGTTTCGTGAACAACGCTACATGCATCGCTCTGTCGCCGACGAAAACGGCCTCAGTCGACGACCGTCTATGGCCGGTGTGCCGATTTTGCGGGTCGTAATGCGAACAGGGATCACTCGCGGACGACACCAGCAACTCGCGTCCGACAGAACCTCCATTTGGCAGAATTTGGCAGGGTTTTCGGGGGGGTCGTCTATTTTGACACGGAGATTTCGGCGCAATTTCCCACTCGACCGGATCGTAGCAACCGACATTGGCGTCAGGACTTCGGAATTCGCAATGGCATCGCTTTCCGTCTCGAAATCGTCGTCCTTGCTTCCTTACGAATTGGCAGAACTGACAACTTCTGTCAGCCCCGACCGCGGCTGACACTGGTCCGCCCGTTTTCATATTTCACCTCCCCTTCGCGATTCCACATTCCAACAGCACAACAAAAAACCG
>CBIHQO010000370.1:0-6724 GCA_966211735.1 uncultured Schlesneria sp. | reverse complement strand
AGCCGCGCATGTTATTGTGAGTCCATCGACACGCGCGGCTCGGCAGGAGCCTCGCCCTCCCAAATACAGAGCAGCTTGCCGCAGGCATCGACGCCATGACCAATACTGCGAGCAGAATCGTTCACGTCGACTAATGCCCGGTCGCTTTGTGCATCCGGCGCGACAGGAATTCGTGCAGCGCGACTTCCAGTGGCTGATCCGTTCGCAACAGCACATAGTCCATATGCAGATCGCGAGCACCGCCGCGGATCGCACGCAGGAACTCTTCAAATTCCTTTTGATACGCGGCTTTCAAAGCTCGCGGCTCGGTGTGCTGATCACCCAGGCCTTCCAGTCCCTTGAACAGCGTCGGGTCGACGAAGGGAAAATCCTGCTCGGCCGGATCGATCACGTGCAGCAGCACCACATCGTGACGACGATGTCGGAAGTGCTTCAGTCCCAGCAGCAATGAAGCAGGGTCGTCGAAGAAATCGCTAAGGATCACGACCAGGCCGCGCCGTTTGATTCGCTCAGCCAGGTCATGCAGAATGGGCCCGATCGACGTTTCGCCGCCCGGCGTGGTCTCGTCGAGCAGATGGCACAGTTGTCGTAGTTGAGCGGGGGTACTGGACGGACGCAGCACATGTCCGACCGCCGCATCAAACGTCGCCAGGCCGACGGCATCCTGTTGATGGACGATCAAATAGGCGAGTGCCGCGGCAACATGCTGAGCATACTCGAACTTGGAAAAGGCCGACTTGTCCGAGCGGTACGTCATCGACTCGCTGCTGTCGACCAGCAGGTGACAGGAGAAGTTGGTTTCTTCGTCATACTGCTTCAGATAGATCCGATCGCTTTTGCCGAAGACTTTCCAGTCGACATACCGCAGATCATCGCCGGGAACGTATTCGCGATGCTCGGCGAACTCGACCGAGAAGCCGTGATAGGGCGACTTGTGCAAGCCCGAGACGTACCCTTCCACAATCAGCCGGGCCTTCAGTTCCAGGCCCTTCAGCTTGTTGAGCGTCTGTGCATCGAGCAGCTTCTTCAGCGGGTCCATACGTGATCACCATTCATAGTCCGCGTGACTTCACCAGCGAACTCAACGGCTTGAACTCAGCCGCCTCGGCAGACTCGGCCCATTCGAACAAGACCCCTTCCGCTGTTGTCAGGATGGCACCACTCCCGGTCATGCGTTCGAGCGCGATCTGTTGATCGAGTTCACGGCGCGAAGCGACGGCATCGGCGACGACGTAGACTTGATAGCCGCTGGACAACAAATCGAGCACGGTTTGCAGCACGCAAACGTGAGTCTCCATCCCGGCGACCACGACCTGAAAACGATCGTCAATCGCTTCGGCCGCGGAGGGCCAGTTCAAGCATTCCACGCAACTGAACCGCTTCTTCGCCGGGCGATCCGCAGCAAACTCCTGCAGTGCCGCCGACGTAGGGCCCAGCCCTTGGGGGTATTGCTCGGTGATGGAGGTCGGGACACCCAGCAGCCTGGCTCCCTCGCCCAGGAAACGGCAGCCCGCGATCAGTCGCTCGCGAGTCGCCTCGGGCAGTGTCGCGACGAGCTTTTCTTGAACATCCACAATCAACAGGCGGCTGGAAGCACGATGCAGCAGTTCCGGGCTGCGCAGAGAATCAGTCGACATCAAAACGTCCTGCAGTAACAAGTAGGTGAGTCTCTTATCACAAGTAACGTTCGAACGGCGGTTTGTCGACCAACGCCCGGTTCATGGCTTGCTTATGTAGCCTTCTCGCTCCGCCAAGAAGTAAGCCAACTGCGAATCCGCGCTCCTGTTGAATCGGCGCGGAATGGCAATCAGTGCGTCGCGTTCATCGGCTTTCTTCTCGCGGGAGCGAGAAGGCTACTTAAATATTACGAGGATTGTTGCTCCAGGTAGTCGTCGCGAAGGCGATCCATTCCCTCCTGGTTGCGAATCGCTTTGGTCGCGATGCTGCCGTAGTTGATCTTCAAACTCCCCTCTTTGGAGGTTCGTTCCTGGCTGGCGGTCATCTTGAATTCGCCACCGTATTTCTGAATTTCGACCGCATGAATCTGGCACAGGCGAGTGGCGGCCATGCTTTCGGATCTTTCGGCGTCGATCGGTTGCTTGCAGATCTCGCAGTAACGAACTTTGCTCATCGTTCAGTACCTCTCGAAAGGATGAAATCGCCCGGCGCGTAAAAAAACCGCCCGGCTTGTTCCCAAGCGGACGGTTCGTTGCTTCAGATTTTTCTTGATTCGACGATTCTGTTTTAAACTCGCCACATCACAAACGCAAGAGCATTCTCATGACGCCTACCGAGAATTCGGCCCCGCGCCTCGGTCAGTCATCTTTCATTCGCTGAACTAAAAAATCCCACATGTCGGCGTATTTTTCGGACGGGTGATCCGGGTATTTGACGTAACACGGAACCCCTTGCTGTTGTGCGAGAGCCTGAAATCCCAGTCCCCACTGCGGCGCGTGGACTTTGTAGTCCATCACTTCGACAGCGTCCGGTCGTGTCAGCCCCCAGTTGTTTTCGAAGTAGATCGGTGCCGAGTCCTTGTTCAACAGATGATCCGGCGACCACTGTTTGATCCACGGCAGAAATTCTTCGCGTCGCTTCAACGAATCCGGGAAACTACATCCCAAAGCAGGGGCACCCCATTGAACATCGGGCACCCATTCCTGCATGCGCTGGGGATCGATACTCGGCTGGCTGCGCCACGCACCGACTCCGCGTACTTGGCTGGAAACTCGATCGACGGGATCGCTCGCGTTCGCGTCTGCCTTCTCGCCGGTGCAGCCCACATACAGAGCGGGAAGGGCACCCTGCGAACCACCGCCGACAACAATCCGATCGGGATCGATGTTCCATTCCTTGGCATGCAGCCGAACGAACTGCACCGCCCGGCGGCCATCGAGCAAACACACAGAAATCGGTGGCTGGATCTGAGCGTCGATCGCATCCTGCATGACTCGCGTCTGCACGCCAATCACGGCACAGCCAGACTTGAAGAACCGGCCTACGTCGGGAACATGCTTCGCCGGTTTCCACAAGCCGCCGTACCAGATCAACACCGGGAACGGACCAGCCCCCTCGGCGGGGACATAAATGTCCATGATCTGATGCGGATGCGGACCATAGGAAAGATCTGCTTTGACGGGGGCGGGCTTCTCCGCCGCAGAACAAGAATCAGCCCCGCGAGTCAGCGACAAGAGTGCAAGTAGGAGAAGAGCCAGCGACTGTTTTTGATGATTCATGGGCGTCCGCTTTTCCGTCAAGCCGGTAAATCATTTCTCAATGGACAATTGTCATTGACCATAAACTGTTTTTTTCGAGAACAGAAGTTTATCAGTGCTAAACTTGGCAGACATTCAACACGCAATTGATAGAATCCGCCCACTTCTTCCAGACTGTCACATGGTACAGACAACGATGCCCCTTAATGATGAGACCGCAGAATTGCAGCGTGCTGCTGCAACGTTGCAAGCGGGGGGACTCGTCGCCATACCAACCGAGACGGTGTACGGACTTGCGGCCAATGCACTCAATGCTCAAGCCGTCGCCAAGATCTTCGCCGCCAAAGAACGCCCCTTTTTTGATCCTCTGATCGTCCACCTGGCCGAAGAAAGCTGGTGGCCGCGAGTCGTCAGCGACTTCCCTCCTGTCGCTCGCAAACTGGCCGCAAAGTTCTGGCCGGGCCCCTTGACGATGATCCTGCCCAAGGCTTCAGCGGTCCCTCCGTTGGTCACTTCGGGATTAATGACAGTGGGTGTTCGCGTCCCGGATCATCCGTTGGCTCAGAAGTTGTTGCGTCTGGCCGATCTTCCCGTCGCGGCTCCCAGCGCCAATCTCTTCGGTCGACTCAGTCCGACGACGGCCGATCATGTGTGGGACCAACTCGGGAACCGGGTCGAAATGATTCTGGATGGCGGTCCCTGCCGAGTCGGCGTCGAATCGACCATCGTGCAGATCCAGGGCGATGTCGTCACGCTGCTGCGACCGGGGGGCGTCCCTCTGGAAGAGATCGAAGCCCTGATTGGCCAGGTCCAGCAACCTGCCAAGAGATCACAACAGAACCCTCTGGCACCGGGGATGCTCGACAGTCACTATGCCCCGCGAACACCGTTGAAGATAGTCGATCGACTCCCCTTGACAGCTCCGGCGGCGCGAACCGGCTTACTCTCATTGTCGACCACGGATGACCCTGCCAGCTTTACGATGATTGAAGTACTCTCGCAACAAGGCGGCCTGATTGAAGCAGCCGCGAACTTCTTTCAAGCACTGCATCGACTCGATCAGGCGCAGCTTGATCTGATCCTGGCGACACCGTTTCCGAACGAGGGGCTCGGCCGTGCACTCAATGATCGTCTGCGCCGTGCCGCGCATTTGTGATCCATGGCCGCAGCTGACTGAGTCAGCTCTTCGACAATGGCTCCAGTTGCCAACCGACTTCGGGGACTTCGACCGGGCGATACTTCTTCGTCCCTTCTATGACGATCAATGTTCCCTGCTTCGCTCGTTCCTCAATCTCATCTTTTTGTTTCAGATTCTTGGAATCGGGCAGATCATCCCAGATGGTCTTTTCGATGGTGAGTTCGTTGGGTTGAGACATCATTGAATCCTTCTTGCGACTACCGGTTGGCTCATTCCTCACCGTTGAGTGCAAATTCGGAGCCAATTCAGATGCGAGTTTGGATTGCTGAATTGCAGCTCTTCGTCCTCGTTCTTCACATTAGACGGACTGGCATCAGTATCACAAGAATAGACCGAGGTGGTCAGTCCTCGCGCACCGGCCCTTGCTCACATTTTTTGACCAAAGTCACTCCGGCCGGGCTTCAGGATGTACGCTTTCTGTGGCGGCGGGCCTGGCTATGCGCCTCAGGATCGGAACGCCGTACTTTCCAAGGCACCACACGACGACGCCGATGATCGCAGCTTCGATCGGGCCGAACCCAAACACCATCGACAACACAGCAGCCGCGATCGCCGCGATCTCTGGAGTCAACCAACGCACTGGCCGCGCGGAACTGACTGACGCTGCTGGCCCTCCCGCTGTCTGCGGTGAATCGAAGTGACGAATCACGGCGACTAGATTGGACCACAGAAAACGAGCCAACGCGATCAAAAACAATCCCCAAAACGTGATGATCAGACCACCCAATAGTGCCATCACGAAAATCTCGCCCGGATTCATAGGTTGGGTGAGGCCGAACACAAAGCAGATCAGTGCCCCCGCCAGATACCAGGTCAGGAACTGCCGGCCGGACACAGATTGAAAAAAGATCGTGTTCGTAAAGCGGTCGTCGGTAAAGTACTGATGTAACTTGCTCATGAAACTCGCAGGTTCAACACGCTGGCGCTGCGCGGGTGCGAACCCTTCCACGGCCTGAGGCTTGGCAACAATCGTCGGCTGTTGCAGATGAGCCAACCAACGCTCGAGTAGCTCCGCGACCTCTCTCGCGCTTGGAAAACGGTCGGCGGGTGACTTGGCCAACAGCTTCATCACGATCGCACACAGCCAGTCGGGAATATCCGAGTTCACTTCGCGGATCGGTCGCGGCGCGTCGTGACAGACTCGCTTCAATACGCCCATTGTCGTACTGGCCCGGAACGGCGAATGCCCCACACACATCGCGTACATCACACTCCCCAGGCTGAACAGGTCGGCTCGATAGTCAACCGCGTCGCCGTTCGCCTGTTCAGGTGCCATGTATTGAGGTGTTCCCGCAATCACGCCACTCTGCGTCAGACTGGCATCATCCACAGCTCGAGCCAGTCCGAAGTCGGTCAGTTTGACTCGTTGAATGCCGTTCTCCAGCAGAATGTTCGACGGCTTCACGTCGCGATGAACCAGCCCTTGAGCATGTGCCGCAGCCAGGCCGGCTGCCGTCTGCATGCCGATTCGCAGGATCTCTTTCAGAGATAACGCTCCTTCGGCGTCCAGCTTTTCCTGCAGCGATCGACCCGAAACGAACTGCATCACAATCTTGGGTTGTTCTTCCGATTCGTCGATCGCGTGGATCGTAATTACATGGTCATGAGACACCGCCGCAATTGCCTGGGCTTCTCGAATGAATCGCCGCCGTGCTTGAGGATTGTGAGCCAGATAGGGGGCCAGCACTTTGACGGCAACGACACGATGCAGAGTCGGATCGAACGCCTTCACGACAACACCCATGCCCCCCTGACCCACAATCTGTGACACTTCATAAGTGCCCAGGCGACCGATGGAACCGGGCTGATCGGACGGTTGTAGAAAATCGAGCGGCTTGGCTTTGGCATGATGTTCACCATGCGGTTCATCAGCTTTGATGCGGCGAACGACTTCTTCCAGCCCCGGCTCGGGCGGGCTCTCGCCTTCACCCTTCAAATGAGCGACGGCGGCCTCCCAGGATTCGCCACCCGCGACCATCGCAGCCAATGCCTGTTGACAGATTTCGCAGTTGTCCAGATGTTGCTGCAACTCGGTCTGACGTGGTTCGGGAAGCGATTCCTCAAGCAGCAATCGCAGTTCATCCGGCTTCGGGCAGGGGGTGTTTGAGTCTGTCATTTTGATCCCTTTCTGGTGGCGAGTGCACGATTTTCCTGCATTGATTTACGAGAGGCGTGCCACTGCTTGGCCGCTCTGGGACAAGCAGTGCTAGATAACCATTCGCCAATCGTCGCTGTTTATCCGACAACTCGTTGGCCGCCGTGGACTCTGCAACACAGACCCCGACGATTGTCGAGATGGGCGGAGCACTGC
>CBIHQO010000369.1:0-6737 GCA_966211735.1 uncultured Schlesneria sp. | reverse complement strand
GCAGCCGGAAGCGCACCTCTGCCGCCGGTCGCGAATAACGATCTGGACGGGATTGGCCGCACGAACGACGCCATCCTCTACGGCGGACGAGTCACGTTGTGGGTCAAAGGGGATGACGAATCCATCGCAGAAGTCATTACCAAAGTCCCCTCATCATCTTCAGCCTCTTATGGCAGCCCATTCCTCAAGATTTTTGAAGCGGCTGGCAAGGACTTCTACAAGATCGACCCCCTGCTCTTCAGCCCCGCCGAGATCGTCATGCAGAATGTCGACACCGGCCGGATTCACATCGCTGGCCGTGTTAACGTCGAGATCCTGAAGCAATCGTTCGGCTTCTGAGTCGTCAGGGTGCAACTCTCTTGAAGATTGGAATCCTCGCCAGCGAAGGAAGCTGGTACTACCGTGACCTCGAACGAGCGGCTCAGTCGCAGGGGCATGTTTGTACGCGCCTCGATTTTGAACGACTGGTTGCTCGCGTCGGATCGGCTGGCGGAACGATCAGTGCTGCTCTGCTCGAACATTGCGGGACGCACGCGGCGCTGCCAGCTACTCTTCTCGGCGGTGATGGCCCGACTTCGTTCGATATCATCCTGGTCCGCACGATGCCGCCGGGGACGCTGGAGCAAGTCGTCTATCGCATGGATGCCCTGGCACGGATTTCGGCTTCGGGAACGCGAGTCGTGAACTCGCCGAAGTCGCTGGAGTGTGCCGTCGACAAGTATTTGACGACAGCCAGGCTGCATGCTGTCGGCCTGCCAGTGCCTGAGACCATCGTCTGTGAACATGAAGACGATGCCATGGCGGCGTTTGAAGAGTTGGGACGAGACGTCGTCGTCAAGCCGCTATTCGGAGCCGAAGGCCGAGGCATCGTGCGGGTGAGCGATTCTGACCTGGCCCATCGTACCTTTCGAACTCTGATGCGATTGAATGCTGTCCTGTACTTGCAGCGCTATATCGATCACGAAGGTTTTGACGTTCGCGTGCTGGTACTGAACGGTCGCGTGGTCGGCGGCATGCGCCGGCGGTCACCACATGATTTCCGCACGAATGTGTCTCGAAGTGCCGTCGCCGAACTGCATGAAGTCACTGCATTGGAAGCAGAGTACGCATTGCGAGCGTCGGAAGTCACCGGCACCGATATCGCCGGTGTGGACCTGCTCTATGATCGACCGGGCCGCTGTTACGTGATTGAAGTGAACGCGGTCCCCGGCTGGCAGGCGTTTGCCAAAACGACTGGGATCGATGTCGCGGCGCGGCTGCTTGCAGAACTGTCGATCTAAGAGTTGTCTACTGATTCAGTCGCAACTCATGCCCGGCTCGATAGGCGGCATTTCCCAAGTGACACAGCGAGGCGGATGCGAGGCCAATGCTGAGGTCCGCGGCGGGAGCCTTACGAGTGCGAACGCAATCGACAAAGTTCCCAAGATGTGCCGACAGTAAGTCCGAAGAGTCCGCGGCGATCACCTCGCCGTGATCGTAGACCTTCCAGCCCCCTCGATCGACGACCAGCGTCCCATTGTCCCCGTGGAAAGCAACGCCCGAACTGCGGCCTTCGACCCCATGAGACGACCACAGCCGCTGTTCCCACAGGATCGATTTCTGGCCGAAGTCATATTGCACCGAGAGCGCATCCGGCGTTTCTTGATCGTCGTCGAACGAATACTTGCCGCCCACTGCGGAAACTCGATTCGGCGTGCCGACCTGCAAACCCCATTGAGCGACGTCCAACATATGGACGCCCCAATGCGCCAGTTCCCCACCGCCGTAATCCCAAAACCAGCGCCAGTTGAAATGGAAGCGATTCGGCTGGAACGCACGAGCCGGTGCCGGACCGAGCCAAGCCGCGTAATCCACGTTCTGCGGAACCTCAACGATGTCGCGGTGACCAATGCTCTTACGCCGATGAACGATCCACGCCTTTGCCATGCGGACGGCTCCCAATTTGCCAGACTGCACAAATTGGATCGCCGATTGAAAATGAGCCCCGCTTCGCTGCTGCAAGCCGACTTGTACAATCCGGTGACTGCGAGTCGCCACGTCGACCAGCATGTCCCCTTCACCGAGGGAATGCGTGCAGGGACTTTCCAGATACACGTCTTTGCCGGCTTGGCACGCGAGTGATGTCATTGACGCGTGCCAGTGATCGGGAGTTGCGATCACCACTGCATCAATCGTCGGATCGTCCAGCATCTGTCGGAAGTCGCGAACTGTCGTCGGCGTCTTCTGGCCCGCATCGACGACTTCGCGAATGGCAGGTGCAAACTGGCTCTCGTCGACATCACAGAGCGACCGAACCTCAACACCCTGGATCTTGGCAAGCCCCGTGGCGAGCAATCGGCCCTGGTTTCGCACACCAATCACGCCGATGCCAAGGCGGTCGTGTGGCGAATCTGATGATCGCACCGACCCGGAAGCCACACCGGTCAGCCCGACAACGCCAACGGCAACACCAGCGGCTTGCTGAGCACTCCGGCCCAGAAACTGTCGGCGACTGACTTCACGGCGTTTGAATTCGTCGAACTTCATAACTTCTCTGGTCAATTCACATGGTGCGGAGCGGGTGCGACGGTGATGGAGTCATTGAAATGGTCTTGTCTTCAACACCGCGACACTATTACCCACATTGTCCGGCCTGCGTTCGTCGTCAGAAAGGCGAAAATCACCCTCCAGACAAATAAACCGCGAAAAACGCGCGGGTCGACCTAAATCCTATCCAAACAGTCGGCCCAACGGCCGATTTCATCGACTTCCGGATCCGCAGGATACTTAGCTCCCAACCCTTTCACCGTCGTGAACGATGTGGGGAATTTCAACTTCCTCAGAAACTCGACCGTTTTCTTGACAGCGGCTAGCGCTTTGTCGTCCTCGCCGCAGACGAAGAAGAACTGCTGCCGAAATTCAGGCTCGTTGTCTCCGACTTGTCCCTGCAACGGAGCCCCTGCCAGCATCAGGCCACGGAAGATCTCGCGATGACGCGTCGCCAGCAGAGAGGCCATCGGTCCCCCTGATCCGTGCGAATGGACGAAGACCCGCTGGGGGTCAATCGTGTACTTCTCACGCATGTGAGCGACCAGACCCTCGACAAACTTGGCCTCACCCGGCACCCAACGGCCCACCTGATCCGCTTTAGGTCCGACCAGGATGATGCCGCGACGCTCGCAAATGGTTGCCCACTGCTTGATCATCGTCGCTTCCATCGTATCACCACTCGGATGAATCCAGACCATCAGCCCATACGCCGCGGCCGGGTTATATCCCTCGGGAACGTACGCCCAATAACTGTGATCGTGTCCCGCGAGGTCATCAGTGAATCGTCCCGTCTTGGCAGGTTCAGCAGGTTTCTCGCCCGCAGGCTTTTCCGCCCCTTGGTCAGCCGCAGACCTCTCCATTGGTTTTTCGATGATCTCCGCCGACAACTCAGTGACGATCGTCTCGGGCAAGGTTGTTAGCGTCACCTCCAGCACCGCCTGTTTGCCCCCCTGCAAGCAGGTCAACTTCACGATGTCACCTGGTCGGCCTCGTCCCACCAGATCGGTCAATGCGCGAGTGTCTGCGACATCCGCACCGTTGTACTTCACGACACGATCGCCACGCCCCAATCCCGCTTTCTCTGCCGGACTGTCTGGGAAGACAAAGCGGACGCCCACTCCTGGCTCGGTCGAAGCTTCTCGCTTGGGGAGGATTCCCAGGTACGGAACTTCATACGGGATCAGTTCCCCGACCAGTGTTAATTCCATGGACAGCGATTGATCCCCGCGCTGTACTCCAAGAGTGACCGAATCACCCCCGTATTTGCGTCCCAGGACATGCTTCAACTGAGCGACGCGAGCGATCTTTTCCCCGTCTGCTTCTACGATCCGATCATTGGTCTTCAGCCCCGCCTGCTGAGCGGGCGAGTTATAACGGACGCGGTCGACGATCACAGGAACATTTGTTGACGGTCCACCGGCGAACGAGATTCCCAGCAATCCCGGTAACAGATCGGTGCCCGACTTCAATCGATCCAGCGACGCATAGATGTCCTCCAGAGGAATCGCGAAGCCAATTCCCCCGTCATACCATTCCACTCCAGCCGTCTCGCCATTGCCAGAAGGCGACAGAGGCGCGATGACACCCAGCACCCGCCCTTCGATGTCAACCAGGGCTCCACCATAATTCACCGGAGATGTCTTGGCATCCGTCTGAATCGCCTTGCCCCAGATGCGATTGACCGCACTGACGATCCCGACCGAAATGCTCGGTGTCGTCAGATCAAACGTGCGCCCCATCGCGATCGCCCATTGACCAACTCGCACATCGCCGCGCGGTGCCGGTTTGGCGGGTGTCAGCCCCGCGGCATCAATCTTCAGCAGTGTCAGCAGACGAAGCTTGTCGTTGGCAATTTGCTTGGCGGCAAAGCGACGACCGTCGGCCAGCGTCACCAGGATCGATGCTGGTTTGGAGACGAAATTAAAGGAACTGGAGATGATGTATCCGTCTTCGGAAACAATCACACCAGAGGTTGGTCCGGTCCCCAGCAAGACTTCCCCAACTTGCTCCAGCCCGCCGACCGTTTCGATCCGCACCAGTGAGGGATCGACCAAGGCCGCCGCCTGTTTGAAGGCCTGCTCTTCCGCAGCTTCCAACTTGCTATCGGCGGCGAAGGCCGACAACGAACCGAGACAGAGCAACACGCCCGCCACAACCATCCGAACAATCATGCGATTCCGATCCTGCTCGACAGATCTTCGATTCATACGACCTCAATCATCATAGCAAATCCGTCGATTCTCAGTGGAAGAATTTCTTCCGACCTCCAAGCGAAGCACTGGCGTTTTCGCGGTTCGACTCTTCTGTGGCCTTCTCCGTGTCCTCTGTGCCTCTGTGTTTCAAATTCTCTCCTCTCCTCATCTCAAACGGTGATTTCGACGTGGCGGTCTTTGGCGGCATCTACTTCTCTATCAAGCCGTCCCGTATCGCAAATCGCTTGGCCAGCGACGCCCCCGACTTCAACGCCCCTTCCATGTAGCCGACAAACTCGTAACACGTGTGCTCGCCGATAAAGTGCAGATGCCCGATTCCCGCACGCAGAGCCGGGCCGACTGTCGTCACCTGCCCGGGAGCTGGAAAGGAATAACCTGCCCGAGTCCACGGGTCGCCGATCCAATCCATGAACTGGCCTTTGACGAATTGCTCGCGAAAGCCGGGGAACAGCGCTTCCAACGCCTTTAGATAAGCGGGCTGCCGATCAGCCTCTGGCCTCTTATGAATCGCTTGGGCCGGTGGCCCTCCCGAAAATGCGACCAGTGCCGCGGCGCCGTCGGTCCCCTGTCCAGCTGTCCCTTCATAGACATGACTGATGTCCTGATCGGTCGTCGCTTGGGGACTCAAGTTCGCGGCTTGCCAGAACCGCTCCTTCACCACAGACAAATATTTGACGTTCATCCCCATCTGAGGCTTGAGTGATTCCGGGAGCCCGGGTGAGAACTTAATGGTCGACCAGACCGACGGAGGAACAGCTAGCACGACATCGTCTGCTTCGTATTCTCGCCCTTCGCCATCCACGACGATCATGCGGTCATCCTTGCTGATGACCTCTCGCACAGGACAATTCAGTTGGATTCGCTCTGAGCCCAACTCCGTGGCCATCCGCTCGGCATATTGCTGATTGCCCCCGCGCAGTCGATAGACCTCGGTATCGGTCCAATACTTTTCCAGACCCCCTCCGCGAACCTGCGCGAGGTTTCCCAGGTAGCTTTGTCGATCGGTCGCGACTCCGTTGTTGGCCGTGAACTGCACCGTCAGCAGAGCCTTCGCGACCGCAGACATCTCGAGACGATTGATCCACGCTGCCGTCGACAGTCGATCCAGTCGCTTGGCATCAGGCGTCAACCACGGCTGTTCCAACACCACGGCCCGAGCGTCATTCGTCATCAAAGTCAGAGCGGCATCGATCTCCGACGATGCCTGCGCAACCTCTGGCCCTGTGAGTTGCTTTCCACCCAGGACAATCCGCGGAATCCCTTCGGGCTCAGGCACATCCCAAAACTGAAATCCGAACTTCGCCGCGTAGGCCAGAGCATGCGGATGGTTCGACCCCAGAAACTCCGCTCCCCCTTCCAAGCTTTTGCCGGGAATCAGTTCCCGCAAGCTATGCACGCGGCCACCGACCCGCTTGCGAGCCTCCAGCACCTGCACTTGATATCCAGCGGCCACAAGTTCGAATGCGCAGGCCAACCCCGCGAATCCGCCCCCGACAATCAGGATCCCAGGTCGTTGTCTCTGAGCATTTCCACCGAACGATTGGTTCGATAGCAATCCGACCCCGGCCGCCAGACCCATCCGCAGCAACTGCCGCCGCGAAATTGCCGTCGGTCGCCATGGAGATCCCACAACCAGATCCAGCCAACGTCGAGACATGAATTCTTCCCATCAATGTAGTAGGCATTCTCCGAATGCTGTTCTTCACAAGTAGCCTACTCGCTCCGCCGAGAAGAAAGCCAACCGCGAACCTGCACGACGAATGGATTCGGACCAGCATGGCCATCACGCCAACTCATCGAGCCCCGAAGTGAGCATCACCGCTTCCGCACTGAGCACTCCGTACTGAGCACTGCGTATCCTGTCCCCTCTCCTCTACTCTCCACTCACTCCAATCAACCCTCTCGCGGCCCCGCCGCGCGGTCTGGAGCGTCTTCGCGAAGACCCGGTCTTTCAACGGATCGGGTGCCACTCAACGCGGGTAACGATCCTGAGTT
>CBIHQO010000368.1:0-6755 GCA_966211735.1 uncultured Schlesneria sp. | reverse complement strand
TCGTGTTCCGCCAACTGCCTGAAGGACATCACAATCGATCGTGATTGTCCGTGGGCCCAAGGCCGCAAAATCGACGGCCGAGCGCAGGCTGCGACCAATCAAACGCTGGATCTCCGTCGATCGCCCGTCGACTTTTTCGCGCTCACGCTTCTTACGCGGTGACGTGCTGCCGGGCAGCATTGAGTACTCGGCCGTCAGCCAGCCGACCGCCTCGGCCGGATTGGCGGCCGCCTTCCAAGGTGGCAGAGTGGTGTCGATGCTCGCGGTACATAAAACCGTCGTACGACCAGCTTGAATCAAGACACTTCCGGGCGCGGCACCCGTGAAATGACGCTGAACTCGGATCGCTCGCAATTCATCAGACTGACGTTGGTCGTGGCGCACAAAAATCACTTTCTCGATGATAAGCCATCGATGTTAAAACGCATTCCGCTGACAGAGCTTGCGATGTCGAATGCTCGGCAAATCACTTCCCTGTCTTTTCCAGAACCCACAAAATCAGCCCCTTGGCCAGGTGCATGCGGTTCTCGGCCTGTTCAAACGCGATGCTTTGAGGGCCATCGATGATATCATCGGTCACTTCCAGGCCTCGTTTGGCGGGCAGGCAATGCATGAACCGAGCAGACTTCGGAGCCATCTTCATCAACTTGGCGTTGACCTGGAATGGGCCAAACACATTCCGACGCTGCGACTCTTCCGCTTCCTGGCCCATGCTGGTCCAGACATCTGTATAGACCACCGAGGCATCCTTCAGGGCGGTCTTAAAATCATCCGTCTGCGTCACATTCGATGAAGGAAACTTCTTCTTCAACTTCTTCAAGAAATCCTCTTCCAATCGGTACCCTTCTGGAGCACAGACCGACATCGCGACACCGCTGAGGGCCGCCGCGATCGCGAGCGAATTGGCAACGTTGTTACCGTCACCAATGAACGCAACCTTCTGCCCTTTCACATCACCAAACGTCTCACGCATCGTGAAGACATCGGTCAGCGCCTGACAAGGATGTCGTTCGTCGGACAGTCCGTTGATGATCGGCTTCCCCGAAAACTCGATGAAGTTGTCGATCAGCTTTTGCGAGAACGTTCGCAGAGTGATCACATCGCTGTAGCCACCGACAACCCGAGCCACGTCTTTCACCGATTCTCGGCCACCAATGCCCGCCTCCAACGCCGTCAGGAACAGGCTGTTGCCGCCCAACTGCATCATGGCCGAGTCGAAGCTGAGTCGCGTCCGCAATGACGGCTTCTCAAACAACTGCGTCAGGATCAGGCCCTTCAGAATTTGCGGGCGATCACCTTTGAGAGAACGAGCTTTCAACTCGTGAGAAGTTTCGAAAATAGTTTCCACATCGGCTGGGCTCATGTCCAGCAACGAATTCAAATGACGCATGACAAATCAGTCCAATCAGCTGTGAGAAATAAATCGATTTGTCGCTATCAATCCAGATAGCGGCGGCCCGCACGGCAATGGCCTTCACAACGCTCACCAAGGTGAGTCGCGAAGGCCCTGCTAGACGGCGGTCTCAGGTCGCGGCGATTCATTTCGTCAACTTTCCAGCTTCAAATTCGATTGGCACTCAGTCGCCTGGCTGTTACTCACGCAGTCATCACGCTTCGCTGGCCATTTCCCTCAACACGGTCGCGATCACTTCGCAACCTTCGTCAACTTGTTCGGCAGTGATGTTCAGCGGTGGCAACAATCGAACGACCGTATCATGCGTCGCGTTGATCAGCACCCCTCGCTCCATACACTTGGCCACGGCCGGAGTGGCAGGAATCGCCAGGTCGACACCAATCATCATGCCGCGAATCCGCAGATCCTTGATGATCGGCAACTCTTCTCGCAGCTTGGTGAAGTGCTGGCGAAACCGGTCCGCCATCCGTCGGCAGATGTCCAGTAATCCGTCCTCTTCGATCGTCTGAATGGTCGCGATCCCCGCGGCCATCGCGAGCGGATTGCCGCCGAACGTGCTCGCGTGCATCCCCGGTCGCAAGCTCGGCGCGATGTGATCCCGACAAACAAACGCACCACACGCGACCCCGGCGGCCAGGCCCTTGGCCAATGTGATAATGTCCGGTTGAACTCCCGAATGCTGGTATCCAAACCACTGGCCCGTACGACCGATCCCGGTTTGCACTTCATCAAAGATCAGCAGCATGCCGCGTTCGTCACACAGTTGACGCAAGCCCTTCAGGAACGATTCATCAGCGATGTTGACGCCCCCTTCGCCCTGAACCGGTTCCAGCAGGATCGCGCACGTCTCGTCATCGACCAGCTGTCGTACTGCTTCCAGGTCGTTGTACGGAGCGTATCGAAAGCCAGGAACCAGGGGGCCCAGCCCTTCGTGATACTTGGGCTGCGCCGTCGCTGTCACCGCCGCGAATGTTCGTCCGTGGAATCCATTGGTGAAGGTGATCGTCCGAAACTTCTGCGGCCCGCAGTGCAATCGAGCCAGCTTGAGTGCCCCTTCATTCGCTTCCGCACCACTATTGGCAAAGAACGCCTTGCCAAAGCTGCGAGTACAAATCGCCTCGGCAAAATCACCCTGAGCTTCCGTGTACCACGTGTTCGGCACATGGATCAGATGCTCAATCTGCTTCTGAACCGCCTTCACCACTTTCGGTGGGCAATGACCCAGGATGTTGCAGCCCCAGCCCGGAAACAGATCCAGGTACCGCTTCCCTTCCGCATCCCAGACAGCCGTCCCTTCGCCGTGGACGATGCAGACGGGATAGCGTTTGTAGTTCGGAATCACATATTTTCCGAACTGTTCAATAGTGGCTTGGCTCGATCGAGTGGCAGCGGGATGCATGGTTCGTTAACCAGTAAAAACGAAAAGCAGGATTCAACACAGTCGTCGTGAACGTCTCACGAATTACAAGACAATTTCCGTTCCGATACCTTGGTTCGAGTAGATCTCCAGCAGCACCGAATGCGGGATGCGAGCGTCGATGATATGCACCTTCTTCACCCCGGCCTGCAAGGCCTCCAGCGCCGCTTCCACCTTGGGAACCATCCCCGCATCGATCACCCCCTCTTTAATCAACTCGCGACAACGAGCCGCCGTCAGGTGCGACTGCAACGTCGATGGATCTTTGCGATCGAGGTAGATCCCCGGCACGTCACTCAGAAACACCAGTTTCTCGGCCTGAATCAGCCGAGCAACCGCGGCCGCCGCCGTATCGGCGTTCACATTCAGTTTGGCTCCGGCGTCATCTAGTGCGACCGATGGCAGGACCGGAATCTGCCCCTCACGGCACGTCATCAGCAGCAAATCGCGATCAATATCTGTTACTTCTCCGACACGGCCCAAATCAATCGGTTCGCCGTTGTCGCCCGGAAGCATCAGTTTCTGGCCGAGCAGACAGTTCACGGTCTGATAATGCAACCCGCGAGCATCTGCACCCTGTCGAGTGATCTCGTCCACCAACCCCTGACAGATTTCGCCGCACAACGTCTTCGCGACAATCTCCAGAGTTTCGTCATCGGTATAGCGGCGACCTTGCACAAACCGCGGCTGAATACCCGCCTTCGACATGGCCGCATTAATCGCCTTGCCGCCTCCATGGACCAGGATCGGCCGCATCCCAACAGACGACATAAAGATCACATCGGTCAGAAAGTTACGGACAGCAACCGTTTCTTCCATCGCGCTGCCGCCAAGTTTGATCACGACGTGACGATCGCGGAACTGGCGAATCCAGCCCAATGCTTCGACCAAAACATTGGCCTTCTGTACAGCCTCGTCCAGATTCTGGGGCATCAGTCATTCCAACCAGTTGGTCACGCGGGAAAAACCCCAATTTTAGGGTCGCGTCGCACGAAGTGTCAATCAGCAGAGACTTTCGGACACGGTTGGAATGCCAGAAGTCACCGCCAAGGATTTGGTCGAGTCTGGTTGAAAAAGAGCCACCCCTGGCAGATTTATCCAACACGCTCGCTAGCTCTTGAGGCCTCTTCGGCCAGCACGCCAGCTGTTGATGGTTTGATGACGTAGAATGTCTCGTCGGCCTCTAACGGTCTTCAAACCGTGCAGCAGCGGCTCCATTTAAGCTCGTCGACACTACTGGGAACGATCACGCAATCGTGATGGCCGCCAAAGTTCGGCATATAACCAACCGGTTCAAGCGTGTCCTGACGAAATACGAACACGCCCGACTCCAAACGCTGGAAGCCGCTGAAGATCTGCAGCACATACTTGCCGTCATAGGTGACATGCATGGTTTGAGTATCCACTGCGACACCTTTGAATTTCTTGATGATCTTCCAGGTCTTGGTATCGCAAACGACGATATCGCTCTTGGCAGGCTTGGGATGCAGCACCGAAAAGAAACATTTGGAACCGTCCACCGAGAAGGCAACGTGAAATGGCGAGGGATACTCACCCTTCCACTCCGGGTCAGTCACGTTGGTTTTGCGACGCCACTTGCGCGGATCACGATCGGAAACGTCGAAGACAGCAACGTTGTTGGCGCGCAGGTTGTTCATAATGACGAAGTCGGTGCCCGTCGGATTGAAGCCCGCCTCATGAACCGGATTCCCCACCTCCTCGAGCTTAATATCCCATGTGTCGGGATTGCTGCTGATTTTTTGGATGGGAATATTGCTGTCGCCGTTACCGGGCGAGTATAGGAAACAAACAGGCTCCCAGTTACTGCGATCGAGCACGATGGCGCCGCCGCACATACGCGTCGTCATGATCGACCAGCGGCCGGTCGGATTGTGCAGCGTGTTGTCGAGGCCGGTGAGTGTATGAGGTGAGTCGCCCGGTATCTGGCCGCGCTCGACCAGCAGTTCAGCCATGGGAGCCATTTCCCAATTGATCTTGTTTCCCTTCGTTCCTTCATAGTCATACTTGCCCGTTTCTTTAGAAGCCGTGAGCCGCGTGAGGCGAATTGTGCCTCCTTTGATCCAGGTGTCGCCCAGGTTCGGCGCATTGGGAATCCAGTCCGCACGGAAGGCCATTAGGACCTTGGTCTTCTCATTTCCTCGAGCGCGCGTGAAAAATGCCGTCACGTCTTTCTGACCGTCGGCACAAGCAAAACCTTCTCCATCGGGAAAGATGCAGGTGTGGACTCCTAACCCGACTCCCGTAGTTTCGGCAATGTCTTCGAGCAAGTCCATTTGACCTGTCTTGCCGTCGTAGCCCACGCGATAGATATGATTACCCTGCCCGTACTTATCCAGCAATCCATACTCTTTAATCCGAGTCGGCAACCCGTAGATCATCACATTGTCGCCGCCTTGAGTCGAATTCACGAACTCAAAGCCTTTATAAGGATCTCCGCTGTCAGCAGGAAATGCGGCCAGGTGATGTGAGATCGGACAGCTATCGCCATAGTTCCAGTACGAGATCCACGCCAGTGTCTTATTCGTGTGCAGATCGACGGCATGTGTTCCTCCGCCAAGCTTCTGGGGAGTCAAATAAATGTACCGGCCCAGGTCTTCTGCTACTCCCTGAAACCCGCCGCTCTCCGCCGATGCGCCGAAGATTGGCGAACCCATGAGCGTATCCACGCCCTTGGCAATCGCTGCACCGGCGATCGCCGCGGGGGCCATCTTCAGGAAATCGCGTCGCCGATATTCTCGCGCTGCCATTTAATCCTCCAAGTTACGCTTCGCGCTCTTAAGAACACGAGCGACTAGCACAATGCTATCCGCCGATGGGGCAACCAGACGTCAACGCGCCCGGCATTCCCGAGTAGTCCACCATTTGCTCTTCGCTATCCGTTAACCCGCAAATTCGCCGGCCGAGATGCTGCATCATCTCGAGCGAGCATCCTGGCCAGAGCGAATCGACTATCCCCAAACGATCGACCAGCGCCACGTAGCCCCCGTTTGTGACTTTAAATTTCTTGAACAACGCACAATTTTCATCGGCCAGAATTGGATACGGCACCCGATTTGCCTGCGCGTACGCCTTGGCGACCGACACACTGCCATCGATGACGCCCACCATCCGCATCCGGTTCCCATACGCTTCATACGTGCGATGAAAGTAGGGCTGAAACTCAACGCTGCAAGGACAATTTGCCTTGATGAACACAAACACGACCGGCTTGCCGGAACTCAGATCGTCCCACGAGACCGCTTCCGCCTGATCGGTGATCGCGGCGAGCGGTAACACACGGCGTTCCGAGGCCTCGAGAGAGGCCACCAACTGCCGCGGCGTAACAAAGTGTGGCTCCTGCCGTGCTCGCTCTACCGACGACACTTTCTCCGATTGCGGATCTGAGATGCCAACGTTGGGCGATACGTCTTTTATCAAGTACGTCGCCAGGGCTGGGATTGCCAACGCACCAGCGAAGATCCATGGAATGTGTCGGAGGACCATCATCAGCCGTCGGTAAATGAGTCGCGAATCATCAAAACCCAGATGGGGTGAAATCGTATCGCTTCGTGAAATGAGAACCAGTCAGTAAACGGCAAAGTTGAATCGAGTCCCGAGACGAAGTGTTCCTAATTCTTGTATCGCAATTCTTCCCTCGAAGTCCTCGCGATATCGCAGCTGAACAAAATATGGCTCCGACGATTTGACTCCGCGCTGCTCTTTATGATCGCCATCGCTTTGACGATTAACGTCCTGGCCGCTACTAGTCGTGACGATGTACGATCGACAAATGCGAGCTTAGAGGCGAACACGAATTAGCCACGGGCGATCGAGCCATCGGCACTAATCATGCAGGCTAAGCGGTTCTCAAACTTGACCACGGTTTCCTCCGGATAAAAGAGGATTGATTGATAATCGACGTGC
>CBIHQO010000367.1:0-6809 GCA_966211735.1 uncultured Schlesneria sp. | reverse complement strand
TTTCCGATGCCGACGGCAGATGCGAAACGGCCGTCAGAATGCTATGAAATTCCAACACAGTCGGATCGTCATTCGGCAGGATCGTGCTCAACTCGTCCAGCTTGTACTGCAGGATCTGTCGATACGTCGGCGGCGAGATCGGGAATCGTCGGCTGTAGTACCGAACGAGAAATGTCCCATTCTGAAACTCCAGCTTTAGTTGACCGCTCTCCAGCACCTTGCCAAATTGCTCGCCTAAGACGGGCAGCAGAACCTTCCCCTGCAGGTCGGTTTTGGGGGGATTCCAGTCGATGTCGAAATAGGAAGAATGCTTCGACCCTGGTCCGTTTTCAAGAACATCCTGCCACCATGGGTTGTCATCGCAATTGACACCCATATGGTTGGGAACCCAGTCCAGGATATGTCCCATCCCGTTGGCGTCGAGCGTGTCGGTGAATCTGTGAAAGTCCTCGGTATTGCCAACATCTGGATTCAACGTCGAATGATCGACGATGTCATAACCGTGTTTGCTTCCGGGGACGGCCTTCAGATACGGCGAAGCGTAAATGTCGCTGATCCCCAGCGATTTCCAATAGGGGATCTGTTCAGTGGCTGCCTGGAAACTGAAGTCGCTGTGAAACTGAACGCGATAAGTGGCTCGCGGTCGTCGCTGCGTTTCCAGACGCTGCTGGACCAGGCCGATCAGTCGATCGATGAACTGCGATTGCACTGCAGCGGATGCATCATTGACTGTCGCGTCTTCAGCTTCGGCCTCGGGACTGCTCATACTCACAGAAATCTCCTTCAAGGGGATGCAGCACCAGGCATTCAAATGGCGCGAGTGTGCTTCCAAGCGTGGTCGTTTCCCCTCTGCCGCCGTACCGGATAGCTTCGGTGCTGAGCAGCGGTCCCTGGGTGGATGGTTCCCAAGTGCCCGACGCTTCGATCGGTCCCAGATTGAAGTAAGCGTGGAGTTGTCGGCCGGGCCGCGTCGGTTCGCCACGCACCAGATGCAGCACGGTCGCCCCTTCCGTGGTCGTCAGCAGACTGGCTGTTCGATGTTGAAAATCGTTCAAAGCGGGCCAGGTTCGACGTGCTGTCAGCAAATCCTGATACAGGCGGCGCAGACCCATTTGTGACGACGATTCCGGCCAGCTCCAACGAAGCTTGGCTCGTAGAAACGTCTGTTCGTCTTGGGGGTCGGGAAACTCGTCCGACCAGGCAAATTGCGGAAACTCCGCCCGGCGACCGCGACGGACGGCTTCCTGCAAATGCGCATCCCCGAAATCGCAAAAAAATGGAAACAGACATTCTTCTCCATACTCCTCACCCATAAATAGCATCGGGATATGAGGAGATAGCAACAGCAGTGCCGCAGCCAATCGTAATTTGGCCGGATCGACGAGATGCGTCAGGCGTTCGCCAAGGGCTCGGTTCCCCACTTGATCGTGTGTTTGCACACTGACAACAAACCGATCCCCCGTCAGGTCACCCACAGGGGCTCCATGTCGACGCCCCAAAAATGGACTGTGACAACCATCGTAAACGAACGTGTCGTTAAATGCCTTCACCAATTGAGTCGCAGGCGAATAGTAGTCGGAATAATAGCCGTTGCTTTCGCCTGTCAGCAGCGCATGGACGCAGTGATGAAAATCATCATTCCATTGAGCGTCCAGGCGATAGCCCCCTTGTTCCGATGGCTGCAATAACCGCACATCGTTCAAACTGCTCTCTGCGATGACGTGGACCGGCCAGCCGAGTTTGGCCGCCTCATCATTCGCCGCGAGTTTGATGTCGGCCAGCAGATGCTGGCTGCTCGCATCGCAAATGGCATGCACGGCATCCAGTCGCAAGCCGTCGAAGTGAAAGTCACGAATCCAGTGCCTGACATTGTTCGTGACGAACTTTCGCACGTCATCACAACCGTCATCATCGTAATTCAGCGCGCTACCCCATGGCGTGTGATAATGTCCCGTAAAATAAGGGCCAAATTCTTGCAGGTAGTTCCCCTCGGGACCCAGGTGGTTGTAGATCACATCCAGCACAATGGCCATGCCTGCGGCGTGGCAGGCATTGACCAATCGCTGCAGTTCACGCGGTCCGCCATACGAATTCTGCGCGGCATACCAATAGGTGCCGTCATACCCCCAGTTACGGCGGCCGGGGAACTGCCCCACAGGCATCAACTCGATGGCCGTAATGCCCAGTTCTCGCAATGACTGCAGCCGCGGAATGATCGCGGCGAACGTCCCCTCGGGCGTAAATGTCCCAACGTGCAATTCGTAAATCACCAGTCCTTCGCGTGCGACGCCCTTCCAGCCCGCATCGGACCAGGTGAATGCGTGCGGGGCCCAGACAGCCGAGGGAGCATGTACACCATCGGGTTGCCATCGCGAAGCGGGGTCGGGGACCTCGCGGTTTCCATTCAAAGAAAAGACGTAGCGCTGGCCTTCTTCGATCCCAGCAGCCGTGAAAACGAAGTGTCCCTGGTCTTCCGCAGACATCTCATGCGTCGAGCGATCGCCCGCTTGATCCACAAGGACCAACTGCACCGTGTTTGCGCGTGGAGCCCACACACGCCAGTGGCACTCGCCCGTAGAACTGAGGAAGGCTCCGCAGTCCGCTGATAATGATGGAACAATAAATTCCGACATGCCGACGTTATAGCACCTGGCATCGTCCGTCCCAACCTTTGCCGTTGATCAAAACACGATCAGAAAATGGTCATTCGACTGTCACAGTGGGCCAAAAGTGCTCATGCTGTGCCAACCCGTGCCTTGCCCGCTGGGATGATTGGAATGTAGCCAATCTCGCAAGAGCTTGGGTCTTCATGAGATACAATGACGGCGATACCGTTTCGACGATTCATTCGGTGTTGCCCGGTTGTGAACGCAATCTGATTAATTCGAGAAATACAATGTTGTCTGGGATCGGTTGGTTACTTGTGGCGATCTGGGCTGTGGCGACGGGCCTGCCGTCATTGTGGTTCATCGGCCGCTCGTTACGACGCCAAAGTGACCGAGTTCCAGAACCGGAGCATTGGCCTTTCCTGTCCATTGTTGTTCCCGCACGCGACGAGGGTCACAAGATCGAAGCGGGTCTGCGATCACTCTGGCAGTCAGACTATCCCCACTTCGAAATTATCGCGCTGAATGATCGATCACGTGATCAAACCGGAGCGATCATGGACAGCCTGGCCGCGGAGGCCGCTGCATCGGTCGGCGACACGGCCGGTCCCCAGGCAGTCCAGAGAACATTGCGAGTCATCCATATCACGGAACTCCCCGACGACTGGCTCGGCAAAAACCATGCGCTCCAGACGGGCAGCCAGGCGTCGCGGGGAGAGTGGGTGTTGTTCACTGATGGCGATGTCATTTACAAACCCGATACGCTAAGTCGTGCAGTGCGATACGCCGTTGCGAAGAAGTTAGATCATCTGCCGCTGTTCCCTAATATCGAAGCGCACAGCTTCGTCGAAGCGGCCTTCGTCGCCTGCTTCGCGCTGATCTTTATGGGTGGAACACAACCCGGCCTGGTTCCTTCCAAGGCGCCCTGGTTTTATGCCGGTGTCGGGGCCTTCAATCTGGTTCGCCGCTCGGCCCTGGAACTGGCTGGCGGCTTTCAAGCGATCCGGCTCGATATCCTCGACGACGTCAAACTTGGCAAGCTCCTCAAAAGAATGGGATCGCGCGGCGAGGTGCTCAGGGCAGGGGATGGGCTCAATATCCGGTGGCAGCAGTCCGCCTGGGCCTGCATCACAGGACTCGAAAAGAATGCCTTTGCTGCAGCGAATTATTCGCTGTTCGGCCTGCTGTGGATCGTCAGCGTCACCGCTTTCCTGTTCCTGGGGCCGCTCGTCGGAAGCCTCTTCGCAGGTGACGCTCGAACTGGCTTTGTCATAGCTCTCGTTCTCTCACACCTCATTTACGGCTTCAATTCGTACCTGTTCGGTCATTCCTTCTGGCTATTTCCCCTGATGATCCCCGCCAGCATGGCGTTCCTGTTCGCCTTCGTGCGATCCACCTGGATCACGCTGCGACAAGGCGGAGTCCGCTGGCGAGACACCTTCTATCCGCTCGAACTCTTGCGAAAGCACGTGTACTACTGACAGTGGCCCCACGAAGATTTCCTCTTCAAAAACCGTGTTTCACCTGTGTCTATCCGGGGCGACCTCTTCTTCTCGGTGCATTACCGCCCCGAATTCGTTAGAACTTCCGCACTAATCTCGTTTGCCCACCACACGCCGACATCAGCCCCATGAGTCAAGAACAACTCGCCACCATCCTCAAGCAGTGTGCCACTCGTGGCCGCGTGCTGACCTCACCCGCGCAACTGGCTGGCTACGATGCCGACGGGTTGGGCTATAAGACGTTTCGCCCTGACGCCGTCATCATCCCGGCCGATGCGGACGAGATGATCCGTGTGCTGCAGCGAGCCAAAGAATTGAACGTCCCGATTTGCGTGCGCGGGGCCGGCACATCCCTTTCGGGTGGCCCAGTCGCAGCCCAGGGAGGCGTGGTCGTTCATACCTCCGCTCTGCGTGCCGTCCGCACGATCTGCAAAGAAGGGTTCTGGTGCGAGGTCGAATGCGGCGTCACTTTGAACCAACTCGACGAGACGCTCAAGCCGCACGGAGTTTTCTATCCGCCCGACCCGAGTAGCGGGCCGGTCTGTACGCTGGGCGGCAACGTCGCGATGAATGCTGGCGGGGCCCATTGCTTCCGTTATGGGGTCACCAGTAACTACGTGCTGGGTGTTGAAGCGATCTTGCTCGACGGCAGCGTCCACCGATTCGGCGGTCCCGCGGGAGGCCGCGGTGCCTGGCGAGAAGACTGGAAGCGATTCATGGTCGGGTCCGAAGGAACGCTCGCCGCGTTCACTCGATTCTGGCTGCGAACGCTGCCGCGGCCCGACAAGGTCTGGACCTTCCGCGCGACCTATCCAGATTTGATCACGGCGGAGAAGGCGATTCATGCGCTCGTCGTCCATTCGTCTTTCCCCGTCGCGATCGAACTGATGGACCCCCGTTGCGTGGCCATGGTCGAGAACAGTCCCATGGCCGTTGGTTTGCCCAAAGACTCGTTCATGCTGCTGACCGAAATCGACGGCCCGCCCGAACTCGTCGACGCCCGCGTCGAAGCGGTCGCTCAGATCTTGCGAGATGCTGGCTCTCAGGATGTCGTCTTCAGTGATGACGAAGAGCAACGCAAGAAACTCTGGAAGGCTCGCAAGGCGGCCGGCGGACTGATGGGCCAACTCAGTGCCGATTTCGTCGTGCAGGACGCCGTGATCCCCAAGCGGGCCCTCGCCGAATTGCTGCAACTGGTCTACGACGAAGCCGACGCGGCCGGAGTCCGAGCGGTCAATGTGTTCCATGCGGGCGACGGTAACCTGCACCCTAATTTTCTCTTCGACTCCCGCAAGCCGGGTGAACTGGAACGAGTCGAACATATCGGCAAACGACTGATGCAACGCGTGGTGGATGTGGGAGGGACACTCTCCGGCGAGCACGGCATCGGCAACGACAAAACGGCCTACATGCCCTTGGTTTTCGGACCTGAAACGACGCGGATCCAGTTGGCGATTCCGGCGGTCTTCAACGCGCGGCATCAACTCAATCCGCTCAAGGTCTTCTCGGACCGAAGATTCAACGCGGCATCCAATGCGAACGGCGTCCACGCCAATGGGCTTCAGCAACCCGATGCGAGTGCCAAGAAAATCGCATCGACCGGCTCACGCTGTTTCGTCCCGTTCCTCGACGAGATCGACGGCATCCTCTGTCTGCCCGCCACAGCAACCGCTGCCGACATTAACGCTCAAGCCGCCGCACACAAGTTGCGCTATCCGCTGCTGCTCGATCCGAACGCCACGCTGCGTCAGCATGTCGATGCCACCGGCTACGCTCCCGCGTCGTCTCGTTTCGGGCCATTCTGCGACAACATCGTCGGTATGAACTGGAAGCTGCCGAATGGGCACATCGTCCGAATCGGCGAACGCGTGGTCAAGACGACGACCGGCTACGACCTGTTTCGCTTCTTCCTCTCCAGCGGCAACCGCTTTGGCGAGCCGATCGATTACGTAATTCGCCTGCGACCCGATTGCGGCGTGACGAGCATCTCTTGGCTGAACGGTGCCGCCGATGCCGTGTCGCGCGCTGTTCCGTTGCTGTTGAAAAACAACTGGATGCACTGGTTCGACTCGATCGATCTGCTGGCCGAAGGAAACACGCGTCGATTGCGAATCGTCATTAACTGTCCCGCCGCCGAATCTGCGGTTGTCGACTCATTCCTCTCGAAGTTCGCGACTGCGCAATTGCTGACATTAAAGAGCGATCCGAACGTCGCCGCGCCGCTGGATGGTCTGCCGGACTTCGCGTTCAAGTCGTCGCCCGAGCATGTCGTCGCACTCACTGACTCGCTTGCCGCAGCCGGAGTTCGCTGCATCACGCTCTGCTACAACGGCGTGATCCACGGATATCTCGCAGACAACATCAGCCAGTCGGATCGCGTTCGTGAACTGGTGACGCAATACGCGCAGCAATTGGAATCCATCGGGGGCGATTGGCAGTCGCGTCATCTGCCGCCGTCCGCTACCTCTGCGTTGGAAACGGGCTGGATTACACGTCTCGTGCAGGAAGCAAACATTTCGTGACTACGTCGAATCAACCCTCTACCTCGGCCGAACCTCCGCTCGCTAACGATCTGGATCTCCTGGCCAGTTGCGTGCATTGCGGCTTCTGTCTGGAAGTCTGCCCCACCTACAAACTGACGGGCGACGAAAACAACTCGCCGCGCGGCCGCTTACGCCTGTGGCGCGAAGAAGCCGAAGGG
>CBIHQO010000366.1:0-6816 GCA_966211735.1 uncultured Schlesneria sp. | reverse complement strand
GAGTTGTTGGCACGAATTCGAGCCTTGCACCGGCGCCAGGAAAACCCTTCCGCGGTCGTTCTGACCGTCGGTGATCTGTCCGTCGATCTGCTCGCGCGCACCGCCGTTCGCGGCGGCGTCCAATTGGAATTGCAGAATCGCCAGTTCGAATTACTGGTCTACCTGCTGCGCCATGCCAACCAGATCGTCACACGGCAAATGATCTCTCACGATGTCTGGAAGGAATCGACAACGACGTGGACTAACGTCATTGAGGTCCACGTCAATCAACTCCGTAAGCAACTGGAACGCTCGGGAGGTCCGTCCATCCTGCATACGGTTCGCGGCAAAGGCTATCTGTTAGGAGATGCTCCGTGAAAGCGCTCTCCATCCGCTGGCGGCTAGCGCTGTGGTATGCGGCCGCGATGGCCTTTGTCCTGGTCGTGTTCTGCCTGATCTTGCTCATGTTGACTCGGCAGCAACTGCTGGCTCGTGTCGATTCAGCGTTGCGTGAGGAATCGCGCGAATTGGCTCTGGAATTGCAATTCGCTCCCGATCAGGAGTCCGTTAACGAACACCTGCGTCTGCGATTCTTTCGACACGACATCTATGAGTTCCTCGTTGCCGACGACCAGGGCCATCTCCTCTTCAGCAGTGAGGGCGCGTCTCCACAGCACGCCGAAGCACTCGCCAAAGCGACCCGCGCCGATTCGACAGACCTTCTAAGTGTCAAAGTTGGAGAAGAGTCGATCATCCGTGCAATGCGACAAGACATTGATGGCCCGATTGGAAAAGTGTCCGTGCTGGCTTTCACCTCGCTGGCCCCTGTTGACGCAGACTTGCGATCGTTGCTGTGGCTGATGTCCGCACTCCTTCCCCTGGCGGTCCTGTTCGCCCTCGCTGGCGGCTACTTCCTGGCAACTCGAGCGCTCGCACCGGTCCAGGAAATCGTTCGCATTGCCGACTCGATCAATATCTCCAACTTGAATCAGCGGATTGAGGTTCCCAATCGCCATGATGAACTGGGACAACTCGCGGGCACCTTAAACTCTCTCATCGCCCGACTCGAGCAGGCCGTTGAAGAGATTCAGCGGTTTACTGCCGATGCGTCGCACGAATTGAGAACCCCACTGGCCGTCTTGCAGGCCGAAGCAGAGTCAGCGCTCCGCAAGCCGCGCTCTTCCGAAGAGTATCGGCAGGCGCTTTCGACCGTGGTGGAAGAGGCTACTCGGCTCGGTCGATTGGCCGATCAATTGCTCAACCTCAGTCGACACGATGCGGGCGTGACGACTTTGCGAAGGGAACATCTGCGTGTGGATGCCCTGTTGTTGGATATCGCCGAGCAACTCCGGCCGCTGGCGGCGACTCGCGGCATCACATTGAATATCGGTTCGATGGAATCGTTTGAAGTGGTGGGTGATGATCTGCTTTTGAGGCAGGCACTCTTCAATATCGTCGACAACGCGATCAAGTACACCCGCGATCATGGCGAGGTGACTGTCGAATGCGAAGCCGATACCGTCGGTGCTCAGATCCGTGTAATCGATACGGGGATCGGTATTCCGCATGAGCATCTGCCGCGCGTGTTCGAGCGGTTCTATCGTGTTGACTCGTCTCGGAACACTGCCATCGGCGGGGCTGGCCTGGGTCTGGCGATCACGCGTGCCACCGTACAACTGCATGGCGGCAGCATCGAGATCGATAGCGACGTCAATCTTGGAACGGCTGTCACGATTCGACTCCCAAACGCGTCGCGATTGGCCTCTGTCGCACAGGCCCCCGCGTACCAATGATCTTGTGCTTGCCCATTTCACTGAATGTCGATTGGAGTTTGCATCAATGACGAACGCGAATGGGTCGTACGTCACGCACTTCGTTACGGCGGCAGGCTGCATCCTGGTTGGAGCCGTCGCGGGTCGCTATCTCTTCATGGGACCCGTTACTCCAGCGAAGTCAGCCAGCACGGCACAAGGGGCCGCGAAAACAACACATCCGGTTTCCGAAGCGCAGCTCAATACGATTGAGCTGACCAAGGATGCCGAGCGGCGGCTGTCGATTCAGATCGCGCTTGTCGAAGAGCGGACCATGGTGCGGACGCGTCCCTACGGTGCGGACATCATGCTTCCCACGGGAGCTTCGGTCATCGTGTCCGCGCCACTGGCAGGCAAGATCTCCGCCAGCAGCAAAGAACCCTTTCCCGAGGTGGGGCGAAAGGTCGAAGAAGGACACGACCTGCTCAAGTTGCTCCCCCTCTTGTCGCCCGAGCGGTCTGTACTGACCCCTGCCGAACGGATCCGCTTCGCAGAAGCCAAGAACACCTTGGCCCAGTCGCGGATCGATGCAGACGGGCTAATGCAACAAGCGTCTGTTCAAGTGGAAGCGGCTAAGATTGCGTTGGAACGAGCCGAGCGACTTTTAAAGGAAAAAGCGGGAACAGTTCGCGCCGTCGATGAAGCGACCGCACAGCTTCAACTCGCTCAGAAATCGATGGCCGCCGCAAAGGCTCGCAAGGACCAGGTCGATAGTGTCAAGCTGGACGAAGAGGCGGGAACTCTGGAACCGATCGCCATCACGTCGCCTCTCTCGGGAATCATTCGCACCGTGCAAGTCCGTCCAGGAGTGTTGGTCGCTGCTGGAGCACCGTTGTTTGAAGTAATGGATGAAGAGAGTCTCTGGGTCAAGGTGCCGGTCTACATTGGCGACTTCGACGAGCTCGACCTGGCACAATCGGCCCGTCTCACATTGCTGGACGGCCGGCCATCCGATCACGATCTGCTCGTGAAGCCGGCAGTACTCCCGCCCACATCAGTCCCGCTGGCCGCAGCAGTCGACCTGTACTATGTCCTTCCCAACGAAGCTCACAAGTATCAATCGGGGCAGAAGGTGGCGGCGCATCTGACCCTGAAGGGCGAGACCAAACAAGTGGCCCTCCCCTGGTCGGCCGTAATCCATGATGTCTACGGCGGCCAATGGGTCTATGAGAAAACCGGAGACCGCAAGTTTGTTCGTCGCCGAGTTGACATTGGTTGGGTCGACAACGGTTGGGCGGCTGTTCGGCGCGGTATTCAACCGGGCGCGTCGGTCGTCACTGCGGGGGCAGCCGAACTCGCTGGCACCGAGTTTGGCTTTGCCAAGTAGTCGCCGAGCGAGCCACACAATTCGAAGTACCCGAGTGCTGAACACGGGGCTCAGTTGGAGAGTCAAATGGGATGGTTGGTAGAAACGGCGCTGCGGTTACGGGTCGCCGTTCTGGCACTCTCGATACTGCTGATTGCAGGTGGTCTTCGCCTGATTCCCCATTTGCCTCTGGATGTGTTCCCCGAGTTCTCGCCGCCGTACGTCGAAATCCAGACTGAAGCACCGGGGTTGTCGGCCGAAGAAGTTGAGAACCTGGTGACGTTCCCGTTGGAAAATGCGCTGATCGGTACACCGGGTCTCGATACCTTGCGATCGAAATCAGTGTTAGGTCTCTCATCGATACGGTTACTGCTGCACCAGAACGCCGACCTGTATCGTGCCCGGCAGTTGGTGCAGGAGCGGCTCGCTGCGGAGACGCCACGATTGCCCGCGGTCGCACGTCCACCGGTGATCTTGCAGCCGTTGTCATCGTTAAGCCGAATGATGAAAATTGGTGTCTGGTCCGAGAAGCTTTCGCAGCGGGACCTCACCGAATTGGCCGTCTGGACTATTCGCCCACGCCTGATGGCGATTCCCGGTGTGGCCAACGTCGCGATCTGGGGTCAACGCGATAAGCAACTGCAGGTCATTGTCGATCCAGATCGATTGCGGGCTCATCAAGTCACCTTGGATACGGTTCTGAAGTCCGCTGCCGATGCTGTCGTACTCGATGCTGGCGGCTTTGTTGATACTCCCAACCAGCGAATGGCAGTCAGACAACTTTCGCCGGTTTCAGTTCCTGATGATCTCGCACGCACAGTCGTTGCCTTTCGGGATGGTGCCGTGCTGAGGCTGGGTGATGTGGCCGATGTCCAGGTCGGTTCGCCTCCCCCCATTGGCGATGCAATCATCAACGATGGACCAGGACTGCTGTTGATCGTCGAGAAGCAGCCGGCTGCCAACATGCTTGAGGTCACTCGCAAAGTCGAAGACGCTCTCGAAGCGCTCAAACCAGGGTTGAAGGACGTCGAACTCGATCCCACGATCTTTCGCCCGGCGACGTTCATCGAACGTTCGATCGATAACCTGACACATGCGTTGCTCACGGGTTGTGTGCTGGTCGTCATCGTTTTGATTGCGTTTCTATACGATTGGAGAACCGCAGTCATCAGTCTGACCGCGATCCCGTTATCCCTCGTGGCCACGATTGTCGTCCTCTACTGGTGGGGCCTGACCATCAACACGATGATCATCGCAGGACTGGTGATCGCCCTGGGTGAAGTCGTGGATGATGCCATTATCGATGTCGAAAACATTGTCCGTCGCCTGCGTCTGAATCAATCTCTGGCGGAACCGCGGTCGGCATTTCGAGTCGTCCTGGATGCGTCGTTGGAAGTACGGAGCGCAGTCGTCTACGCGACCATCATCATCGTCCTGGTGTTCCTGCCGGTCTTCTTTCTGGATGGCTTGCCCGGCGCCTTCTTTCGCCCGCTGGCGATTGGTTACGTCCTGGCGATCATGGCGTCGCTGTTGACGGCGCTGGTCGTCACCCCCGCCCTCTCGCTGATGATTCTGCCGAATGCCCGAGGTAAATCGCACGAACCCCCGCTCAGTCGCTGGTTGAGGGAGCCTTACCGGTTGGTCCTGCCGTGGTTTGTAGGCCACCCAATGTCGGCCCTGATGTTCCTGGCCGTCGCGTTCGTGGCAACGTTCGGCTTGATCAATCGGCTTGGTCAAGAGTTCATGCCGAACTTCCAGGAGACCGACTTCCTGATGCACTTTGTCGAGAAGCCCGGCACCTCCATTGAAGCGATGGATCGAATCACGATCCTGGCCAGTCGTGAATTGCGAGCGATCCCCGGCGTACGAAACTTTGGCAGCCACATTGGTCGAGCCGAAGTGGCCGATGAGGTCGTCGGTCCGAATTTCACCGAACTTTGGATCAGCATCGATCCCGATGTGGATTACCCCAAGACACTCGGAAAAATCCAGGAGGCCGTCGATGGCTACCCTGGATTGAAGCGCGATGTGCTGACGTTCCTGCGCGAACGAGTCAAGGAAGTGCTGACCGGGGCGAGCTCCAGCATCGTGGTTCGAATCTATGGAGCCGAACTTGCCACGCTGAGAAAGAAAGCGAAAGAGGTCGAAGCAACGATCGGAAAGATTGACGGTGTCTCGAATCTGAAAGTCGAATCGCAAGAGCTGGTGCCCCAGGTGGAAGTTCGTTTGCGTCCGGAAGCGGCCGAGCGATTCGGCCTGACTCCTGGACAAGTACGCCGGGCGGTGACGACGCTGTTGCGCGGTATGAAGGTCGGTGAAGTCTACGAGAACCAGAAGAAGTTCGATGTGGTTGTCTGGAGCACCGATCAGTCGCGGGCAGACCTGGCAGCACTGCACGACTTGAGAGTCGATACCCCGAGCGGTGCGCAGGTTCCACTCAAGGACGTGGCTGAGATTGGCATCGTGCCGGCTCCCAATGAAGTGAAGCGCGAAGGAGGTTCGCGCCGCATCGATGTCACCTGCGATGCGAAGGGACGCGACCTGGGGTCGGTTGCTCGTGATATCGAAACGGCCGTCCGAGAAATGCCGTTTGATCGCGGATACCATCCCGAATTCCTGGGTGAGTATGCCGCGCGTCAGGCATCGCAGCAGCGGCTGTTCAGCCTCGGACTGGTTTCGCTCATGGGCATTCTGCTGATCCTGTACATCGACTTCCAATCGTTGCGGCTGACGCTGATGGTCACGCTCACAATTCCCTTTGCTCTCATCGGCGGCGTCGTGGCCGCCTGGTTGTCCGGCGGTGTGCTGTCGCTGGGATCGTTGATCGGCTTTGTGACCGTGCTGGGAATCGCGGCTCGCAATGGAATCATGCTGGTGAGTCACTACCGCCATCTGCAGGAAGTAGAGGGAGAGCCGTTCGGCTTGAACCTGATCATTCGCGGTGCTGAAGAGCGATTGATTCCCATCTTGATGACCGTTCTGACGACGGCACTGGCTCTGCTTCCATTGGCCATCTCGGGGAATAAGCCGGGACACGAAATCGAGTACCCCCTGGCTGTGGTCATCGTCGGTGGGCTCGTGACTTCCACGATTCTCAACCTGTTCCTGCTGCCTCCGTTGTATTTGCTGTGGGGACGCCATGCCGTTGTCCCACGGGAAAGTTGATACCCGCGGAATAATCGTTATTGCCGGTACATCCGGCTTGTGCGGCATTCGCGGCGCTTTCGGCCGTCGCGTTGTAACGTCCAGCAAGACTTTGACGGCGTCTTTGGTTGCCAAGGTTAACTCGATTTAGGGAGAGGTAGTTGCCGTCCGGCGATCTGTCATCCCAATCCGATTGACAATGGTAGCCCGCCAAAATGGACTTGCGTTTGGTCGGGCCTCGTCGAAGGAGCGATGATGACGGCACGATGGATCCTGGCCTGGGTGGGTATCGTGATTTGCAGTGGATGCTGTTCCACGGCGAATCGCCACCTCGCGCATCGTGATTCCAAGCGACTTGATGCTGCACCCTCTGTGACCAGGATTAAACCGGTCGATCAGGATTCTGTGGAGTCCGCTGAGGCCGTCGAGCAGGTGTCCCACGAAGAGACCTCGATCGTTGACGCCGTTCCCCTGGTCACCGAGCTTTCGCTGTCCTCTGGAATCTCCCTGGGCCTGTCGCAGAACCCCGATCTGATTGCCGCTCGGCAAGCCGAGAATGTCAGCTCCGCCGCGCTG
>CBIHQO010000365.1:0-6837 GCA_966211735.1 uncultured Schlesneria sp. | reverse complement strand
ATTCGAGCATGAATGAAACAACGGAATCATCGTCAGCAACCAGCACACGCATGTCGCGCCTCCGAAGTGTCCTGCGTCTGCACGACTGTGCCGTGTTCCACAGCGGTCGACGCAGGTGCGAATGCATCGACGAAACACATGATAGATTCCCATTCCACTTGGAGATCCGCCAAAATCCGCGTCAGCTCCGAAAGATCTTGCTCCTGACCAGACAGTTCGGCCCGAATAAGGAGTTTGGTCAGCCCTAAGGCTGATACATTGCTCGCAGCCCCCTTGAACCGGTGCGAGATCTCCACAACCGCGGCATAGTCTCCGCCTGCGATCGCAATCTGAAGCTGATTGAGATCGGACCGACCAGCATCACGGAATGTTGCCACAGCCCGCTCGACGATCCTGAAATTTCCTAAGCAACGACCCAGCAATGCCATGAAATCTACTGCTGGCGCTCCGTCGGCAGAATTCGAGGGATTGGAGAGGGCCATCGATGTTACCTTTCGCTCAATGAGGCCAGACCTGTGGTCTCAACCTCTCTACAAAGCGATTCTAGATTACTGCTCTGTTCGAGTTCGTTCAGGCGAGACCAACGTCCGATAGCGCCTTCCAACTTCGATTGCATTACGGTTTGGTGTGTTCTGACAATGTTTGTTAGTTTGGTGAACTGACAATGGCCCATAAACGCAACATAGCTCAGGTTTCATTGACCGAGAAAAAGTCCAGCGAGATCTCAGACGATCCTGTCCGCGCAAATCCTACAGTCAGTAATGTCGTTAAAGTCGGTGAACCACGAAGAGACGGCTTTGTCATTGAATATGCTCCCGAATTGGACTGCTGCTTACGCCCTGTTGCAGCACTGCAAAAAAGTGGAAGTAGATTTACGGCGCTCATGACGGACATCCTCGTAATCGAGGGACCACCGATATTTCGTCCTTACTGAAGGACGGCGTCGTTGGTGATCGCATGGGACTGAATTAGTGTCGGAGCCTTGGAACGCTGCTCACCTGAGGTGGGCCAGGCGATCTTTTTCGGACGCGAAGGCGTGAAGGAAGTGGGCGATCATGCAGATGCTGGTCATCGTCGTAGTAGAACGAAATCCGGACGGCTGGTCAGCGTGGTTCCGTGACTCAACGCACAATGTTTGCGTGGCCGAATGTGACATCCTTGCAGTTCTCTCCCTCATCGAAACGCACGGTTCGGCAGACATGGATGCTTGGGGTATGATCAAGCTCGATGCGAGGTCGCGTGACGACCATTGGGAATATCTGCTGCCGTGCGCCTATCGTCGCCGAATTGCGAACAGTCAGGATGACACCAATCAGATCATCTCCCCTCCTGTGACGGTGCCATCGGTCCTGTGACTATGGTGATTCGGCGCAGCAATACTGCCGCACGCATCTTGCGGTACTGTCGAAATGCGCTGGGTATCCGTTCGGCAAAGGCCGCTAACGAGTCGTCCTCTCAGATGGCACGCTCGTACTTCATACATTCGCCGATTACTGCATTCTCAAGTGCCGTTCCGGGCTATTGGCAGAGACGCTGAGAAGGGTGAAACACTTCGAAACGGCTCTAGCGATTCCGAGCATTTCCGTTCCTGAAACTCACGCAGATATTGGGGATGTCGTGCAGGATGCGCTGGACGTGTTTTCGAAGATTGTGAATTAACTGCCCCGTCAGGAGCAGGTCTCCATTCTGACACGCCGCCTCAATGTTGATCGACATTTCACGAAGAGTACGGGCACACAAGATGCCTGCCACGCCCTTCAAGGCGTGTGCGAGTTCTGAGATGGCACTGAGATTGGCTTCTTTAAATTGTTCTTCAAAGGATTCGACACGGCTCACCGCCGTTCGGGCGAATTCTTCCAAGAGTGAGACGGCAAACAATGGCATACCCAAGCAGTTTTGAAGCAGCAATCCAAGCTCGATAGACGGACCGTTTAGCTGATCTTGTAGCTCGGATTCCGGGAACGCCGTGAATGTGTCTGTCGACTCATGCGACGGAGTTTCTGGAGTTGGTGCCATCGTTCGCCCTCAATCATCGATATCGTCGGAAGGAAATGTTCCCTCGCCCTAAAGCAACCATGTAGATTGGGCTCACGAGCCTTCTTGACGGTTTGCCACATCGAAACAGAGACAGTCGAAAACTAGCATGCGTCGAATCGGGGGGCGGCAAGATGAGGTACGACGTCGAGATTACGGCACCCAACAACGTTGTTCGTGCCGTCTATGCCGATCCGGCGAGCCACCTAGGGACTTACGGAAGACGCCGGGAAGCAGTTCGGCCATGACGATCAAGTACGACCAGAGACGATCGCGCGCCTCAACCATATTCCAGACGACCAAGCGGTAGCAACCCCTCCCCTTTTGCCGACCGGCCTCGGGTACTGACCAACTAATTCGGGGATGGCTGACAGCACCTTGCTGGCGGTTAAGTTCAACGTTCCGTTGCGTCGGATTGTTCGTCGCTCCGGTCTCCACCAAGAGAGATGGCGATCATCACGATCGGCCCCACCCAAACTACACCACAATGGGTCGCCACCCAAGAGTACTGGACCTTCCGATCACAATCTTCTCCATATGATTCAAAGCACCAGCATCGATCTTGAGACGGGGCAGGTCAGGAAAACGTCTATCCATCAGCTTACTGAACGCCACGTGCAAAATTCTGCGGTTTGATGTCATTTTAATGGCAGATTAACGCAGACCAGCTTTCCAGCAGCATTTCTTCCGTAGACTCGCCCTTCAAACAGCACCGGCACCGTCCAGCAACGACCCGTCAGAAACGGAGATTTTGCCAGTTCTTCAAAGCCCTCTGGCGTCGCCTTCGCAAGAACTAGCGTTCCATTCTCACCAAGAACCAATAATTTTCCATCGGCGATCATCAGAGATCCACAACCCATGCCTCGCTGCTTCCACGCCACTTTTCCCGTCTCAAAATTCATGCAGGTCAGTTGTACGACGCGGCCTAAGTTGGAATTGCCATCAAACCCGTAAACGTATCCATCCAGAAGAATACTGTTGTTGAAATGGTTTCGCATTTCTTTGTTCGCATAGACCTGTTTCAAAGTGAGTCCATCGAATTCGAACAATCCACAGCCGACATTGTAAGCGGCGGAAATCAAAATGCGGTTTCCTTGGACGATCGGAGTGATGGCATTTGTCCGAAACGGCGATGGCCAGGATTGGAAGGCAACTTCGTCACCGGTATCCAATTTGGTAATGCGTAAGCCTTCGCAATCCAGGGTCGCGATGAATGAGGCATCGCCTCCGCGCGGAAAGATACTGGCAGATCCGTATCCCGCTTCGTGTTTGGCTGTCTGCCAGTTCTTTTTGCCTGTTCGCTTGTCGTAAGAAACAACTCGACCAGCTTCAAGGATCAGCTGATTCTCCGAGATGACCGGCGAAGAGGAGAATCCCCATTCGGGTACTTTCACGTCCAGATCTTTTTGCAGCATCACCTCCCACAGCACCTTTCCCGTTTTTGTGTTCAAACAGTAAAGCTGCCCTTCTTTCCCCAGCGTGTAAACGCAATCCCCGTCGACCGTCGGAGTGGCGCCGGGACCACCTTCATGTAAATTGTTATTCAAGCCGCATGCGTACCGATGTCTCCAGATCTCGTCACCCGTGTTCGCGTCAAGACACGAGATGAGTTCCTCTCCATCAACATGTCCCATCGTGAATAGGCGACCGTCGGCGATTGAGATCGAACTAAATCCGATCCCAATTTGACGCGACCACGCGACTGGCAATCCCTCCTCGGGCCATGTCGACTTCCAGCCTGCTTCGGTCGAAACACCGTCATGATTCGGCCCCATCCAATTGGGCCAGGACTTCGGTGCCAATGGGTTCGCTGCCTGCGAGCAGACCGTAAAACCACTGACGACACAGAGGACGATCGCCGCCACTCGACAACGAGTCATCAAACGAATCTCCTTTAAAATCGGTTTATTCTCTATCTATCGTGCCAGTTGGCTGGGACCGCGGTCGGGAACTTGTTGCGGGTTTGGAAAGCGGAATTATTTGCCAGTCATGGACACCCATTTGGTCTTTTGGGCATCACTCAGGATGGTCAATATTTCTTGAATTAATTGGCGGCGCTCGTCGTCATTCTGACCGAACGCACCGGGGCCGACACGTCGAATCGCGTTTCGAATTGATTGAATGCGTTCTTGTTGCTCTTCCGTCAGTGTCTTCTTGCATGAAATCGTCGAAGCGCCAACCAAGGGTGACGGTTCCAGGCGACAGATCAATGACGGCGCGCGTAGTCATGTTTGCCTGCGAACCGCTTCAATTGTCGCCGGACATCCAGGTAACTTGCCCGCAATGTGACGGGCTTTCAATCAACACGCTAACACTTTGAATCACCAGCGACTCTGGGTCAAGTTGAATCGCTTCCGTGGCTTCCAGAGAATCAGGTAGGCGGAGAGCAGGTTTGACGGTAAGACGAAAGCCCAATTGGAGACAACAACTTGCTTGAATCCCGTTTCGACATAGAAATCGCCGGTGACTTTATCATCTCAGTTGCAGAGCAAACAGATTCATTTACATCGAATGCTATCCAGTGGAAGCTGCCATCCTCTTCTGACGGCGCGAAATTCCACGCTCGAAAGATGTATCGAGGTTTCAGCACAGGACGAACTGCGAACGGCAAGCGGATATAAACGGCCCATTCTAAAGGCGGAATGTCACATTGTCCCTCTCGTCCGGCCCCGCGTTCATATGGGGGCGAAGACGCTTTTGAAGTCGGTAGCAATCAGGCTGGCTGCTTCGTGGTTGCTTTTGTTTGTGATTTTGTCGACAACCTCGCAAGCCCTGTGGGACGGGTGGTGCGGAAATAGAATCCTTTGAAACATCAGAAAAACGAAATCGGCATGAAGATCACTGCAATCGAGACGCTTGTCTGCCACGCCCGCATGCGCAATTGGATCTTTGTGAAAGTTCTCACGGACCAACCTGGTTTGTTCGGCTGGGGTGAAGCGACGCTCGAATGGCACACTCGAAGCGTCGTGGGAGCGATCGAGGACTTGTCGCAACTCTTAATTGGGGAAGACCCCACTCGAGTCGAGCATTTGTGGCAGATGATGTGGAGGCAGCACTTCTGGCACGGCGGCGGAATCGTGCGATCAACGGCCATCGCGGGAATTGACCTTGCTCTGTGGGATATCGTGGGGAAGCGGCACGGCGTTCCGTGTCACCAGCTCTGGGGCGGCCCCGTGCGCGATTCCATTCGTCTCTATTGCCACCTTGGCGGCGGCGACATGGAAAGCTTCTATGAAACCCCAGTCGATAACGCACGACGGTTCGCTGAACTGGCCCAACAGGCAACTGCCGACGGTTTCACCGCATTCAAGTCGATGGCCGTTCCCTCCACGATGCCAATTGAAGGGCTAAAGCCAATTAAAGCGGCAGAGGCCTGTGTTGCCGCAATGCGCGAGGCCGTCGGCGACCACATCGACATCATGGTCGACTGTCATGCGCGGCCGTCTCCAGCTATGGGAATGCAGTTTGCGAAGGCGCTCGAACCGTATGGCCTCTACTTTCTGGAAGAGCCTTGCTGGCCCGAGAACATTGCAGGCCTGGCAGCAATTAATGCAGCCGTCTCCACCCCGATCGCGACCGGAGAACGAATGACGCACTTGGCCGCTTTTCGAGATCTGTTTGCAGAGCATGGTTGCGAGATCTGCCAGCTCGACATCACACACTGCGGCGGCTTCACAGAAGCGCGTCGCGTCGCTGCCTTGGCCGACGCATATCGCATCGCGCTGGCTCCTCACAATCCACAAGGCCCCGTCAGTACTGCCGCATCGATCGAGTTTGGTTTTTCTCAGCCGAGCTACATCATTTGCGAATCGGTGCATAACGACGTCCCCTGGCGAAGCGATGTCGTCCAGGAAGGGTTTCAGCTCGACGCGACGACTCGCACCGTCACACCCAGCACCAGACCCGGCCTCGGTGTCACGATCGACGAAAAAGAAGTCCGAAAGCACCCCTTCCAACAGGAGTTGCTGCAACGCGTCTTCTATCGAGATGGCAGCGTCGGGGATTGGTAGCTGAAACTGACACGCTCTTCGTCAGCCGCGATTCTGGAGTTCATTCCTTGACCACAAGTACCACTGAAAGTACCACTGACCTGCTTCACGGCGTCCTGCCGGTCCTTCACACACCACTGTATGAAGATGGTTCGATCGATCGAGCGACGCTGCAGCGAGAGATCGACTGGACGTTTAAGACGGGTGCCGACGGCGTGGTCGTCGCGATGGTCAGCGAGATATTGCGGCTGGGTTATCACGGTCGCAAGGAACTGGCATCGCTCGTCTGCGAATCGGTTCGCGAGCGCGGCTTTATCGTGATCAGTGTCGGTGCCGAAAGCATCCACGAGGCGTTAGATTTCGCACAGCATGCCCAGGGACTGGGGGCGGATGCCGTGATGGCCATTCCTCCTGTAGCAACCTCGCTGAGTGGCCCGCGTACCAGCGAGTACTTCGCCGCAATTGCCCGCGGCATTTCGATCCCGCTTGTCGTGCAGGACGCGTCCAGCTATGTCGGTGCCGCAATCGACCTGAGCGTCTATTTATCCCTGCTCAACGAGTTCGGTGAGCAACGTATCTTCTTCAAACCCGAAGCCAGTCCGCTCGGGCCGAATCTGTCGAAGCTGCGCGATGCCAGCGGCGGCAAGGCGAGAATCTTTGAAGGGTCCGGCGGCATTAACCTCGTCGACTGCTATCGCCGCGGCATTGTCGGCACCATGCCGGGGACCGACCTGCTCGATGGAATTGTGGCACTCTGGCGAGCACTTCAAGCTGGCGACGACGAGCGCATCTACCAACTATCGCTGCCAATCTG
>CBIHQO010000364.1:0-6839 GCA_966211735.1 uncultured Schlesneria sp. | reverse complement strand
GCCGCTCTTCAAATCCATGGGCTTTTCGGTCTATGGCTTCAACGCGCTGTGCGGCGGCATCGTCGTGGGGATCATGATTATCCCCATGGTCGCCTCACTGTCGGAAGACGTGATGCGTGCGGTTCCCAATAGCTTGCGTGAATCGGGGTATGCGCTGGGCGCAACGAAATTCGACGTCAGCGCACGGATTGTCGTGCCATCGGCATTGTCAGGGATATTCGCCTCGTTCCTGCTCGCTCTTTCTCGCAGCATCGGTGAAACGATGGCTGTGGCGATCTGTGCTGGCAACTCACCAAATCTGACTCTCAATCCCTTTTCGTCAGTGCAGACGATGACGGCCTTTATCGTCAACGTCATGCAGGGCGAAGTGGTGGCGGGTTCGACGTTGGAAAAGAGTTTGTATGCCGTTGCACTGGTCCTGTTCGTGATTACTCTGGTGATGAATCTGATCTCGCAAATGGTTCTGAGCCGCTATCGTGAGGTCTACCAATGAGCCTTCACGGTCACATCTACGAACGTCGGCTGGTCTGGCGTCATCGGATTGGTCTGGTCTTCGAGTGGGTCTGTTGCATTGCAACGTTCCTGTCACTCGGCATTCTGGCCGTGCTCTTGTTTTCAATCGGCAGGCAGGCGTTTGGCTGGCTTGACTGGGGATTTTTGACACGCAGTAATTCGTACGAAGCCGATCAAGCGGGAATCATGGCCGGGCTGATCGGCAGTCTGTGGCTGGTCGGCCTGACGGCCATCATGTCGGTCCCGCTGGGAGTGGGAGCGGCAGTTTACCTGGAAGAGTATGCCAAGCCGTCCAGGCTGACGAAGTTCATACAGCTCAATATTTCCAATCTGGCTGGCGTGCCATCGATTGTTTACGGGATACTCGGCTTCACGGTCTTTGTGCGAATGTTCGGTCTCCGCGATCGACCGGAACGTTTTACCTGTTCGCTGGGGTTCGCTCAGTTCACCTTTGAACTGCCGCTCGGTCGAGTCGTTCTGTCAGGGGCTTGCACCTTGACGCTATTGAGCCTGCCGGTGGTGATCATCGCCGCGCAGGAAGCACTTCGTTCCGTTCCTCCATCGCTTCGGCATGCCTCGCTCGCACTCGGTGCGACCAAGTGGCAAACGGTGCGTTATCAAGTTTTGCCCGCTGCATTACCTGGTATCATGACTGGCGTAATTCTGTCGCTGTCGCGTGCCATTGGTGAAACGGCTCCGCTGGCGGTGCTGGGAGCAGCGGCTCAATTAAGCTTCGCACCTGGTCGTATTCTCAGTCTCGGCGACGCCGTGCAGCATCCCAGCAAGATTCTGCAGGCCCCGTTCGACCAGTTCACTGCGATTCCACTGCAGATCTATGGTTGGATCAATGAACCAAAAGCGGCCTTCGAACATGTGGCTGCTGCGGGGATTATCGTTCTCTTGATTGTCTTGCTGCTGATGAACGGAACTGCAATCTTCATTCGTCAAAGGTTTCAGAAAAAGATTCGGTGGTAGCGGGTCGCTTGGGCCTGTTACTGTCTCGTCTCTTGATTGATATCAATCATGGCACTTGTCAAAGCATTTACGCAGTTCGTCGAGCCTGTCGACCCTCCGGCCGTGGCGGTGGGCGAAAGCCGTCGTCCGCCGAAAATCGAAACCGTCCAGATGGGGTTCTTTTATGGAACGCATCAGGCGCTGCGGGATATCTCGCTGAAAATAAACGAGCGGGCCGTGACGGCGCTGATCGGTCCTTCGGGCTGCGGCAAGAGCACATATCTTCGCTCGCTGAACCGGATGAACGACATCATCGAAGGGACGCGTGTCACGGGATCGGTGATGCTCGACGGAGAAGACATTTATGCTCGCGAAGTCGACGTCGTTTCGTTGCGGAAGCGAGTTGGCATGGTGTTTCAAAAGTCGACTCCGTTCCCGAAGTCGATCTTCGACAATGTCTCGTTCGGACCGCGCATCGCAGGCCTGACCAATCGAGCGGAACTCACGGAGATCGTCGAAAAATCGCTGCAGCAGGCAGCGTTGTGGAACGAAGTCAAAGATCGCATGCGTGAATCGGCCATGGCGTTGTCGGGTGGCCAGCAACAGCGGTTGTGTATCGCTCGGGCATTGGCGACCAGTCCAGAGATCCTGTTGATGGACGAACCGGCATCCGCGCTGGATCCCGCTTCGACTTCGCGGATCGAAGATTTGATCTTCGAATTGAAACAAAACTACACGATCGTGATCGTGACGCATAACATGCAACAGGCGGCCCGCATCAGCGAGGTCACCGCATTTTTCTATCAAGGACGACTGGTGGAAGTTGGCCAGACCAAGCAACTGTTCACCAACCCGACACAGAAGGAGACGGAAGACTACATCACAGGACGTTTCGGTTGAACTGTCGCTTGCGCTGCAAGCACCACATTAAAGTTTGGCCGCTTGAGATCGGTCTTCAGGGAACAGGGCTATGTCAATCCATTTGATTCGAGATCTGGATCATCTGCATCGATCGGTGCTGACGATGTGCGGCCGCGTCGAAGAGATGATTCACGCGGCAGTCGATGCTCTGCATAAGCCGGACTACGAACGGGCGATGGAAATCATCCGCTGGGATGACGAAGTCGATCGCATGGATGTTGAGATCGAAGAAGAATGCCTGAAGCTCCTGGCGCTGCATCAGCCTGTGGCGATCGACCTGCGTCGCATTACAACGGTTCTGAAAATTGGAGCCGAACTGGAACGCGTGGCCGACCTGGGTGTCAGTATCGCTGAACGAGCCTGCGGGATTGTGAGATCTCCAGAGATCACCGTCCCCGACGATATGAAGGACATGTCAGCGCAGGCCCTGGATATGTTGCATCGCAGCATCGACGCTTATGTTCACCTGGACATTCGCACGGCTCGCGAAGTCTGCCTGCAGGACGAAGCCATTGACAAGTTGAATCGCGAAATCATCGAGGAGTTGACCGAACTGATGAAGCGTCGGCCTGATCTGGTGGAACCGGCCATGCATTTATTCTCCGCCTCGCGCCAGATCGAACGCATCGCCGATCATGCGACGAACATCGCGGAAGATGTGATTTATCTGGTTCAAGGCGAGATAGTCCGTCACCGAAATCGCGCGGAATCGGGGACGGCATCGCGACCGGCTGGGACGGCTCCGTAAACAAGTTTCGCTGCGGAATTCCGCAGCTGCAAATATGACAACTGATAGCGCCGGACGACGAGCCGCAGGTTCGTTCGTGAAGTCCTGGGCGACCACAACGCGCATCCCATAATCCAGCGAGTCGACTTTATGACGAAGCCGAAGCTACTGATCATCGAAGACGAGCGATCACTGCAAGAAGTCTTGACCTACAATTTGGAAAAGGAAGGATTCGAAGTGGTCGTCGCCGCCGATGGGCACGACGGCTTGCGTCGTGTGCAATCGATGCAGCCCGACCTGGTGATCCTGGACCTGATGCTTCCAGTGATCGATGGACTGGAAGTGTGCCGGCAAATCCGCAGCGATCCGCGGACTCAAGCGACCCGAGTCCTGATGCTGACCGCACGCAGTGAAGAAGTCGACGAGATTGTCGGCTTCAACATGGGTGCCGACGACTACGTCACCAAACCATTCAAGATCAAGCCGCTTATCCACCGCATTAAAGCGCTACTTCGCCGCACGCCCGCATCCGAACAGACTCGGGACGTGGTGGTCGCAGGAGGTATTGAAATCGACCGAGTTCATCACACCGCCAAGGCGGGTGGTACCGATCTCGATTTGACTCCGACAGAGTTCCGGTTGCTCTGGACGTTGGTCCGAGCACCAGGCCGACCCTTCAGTCGCAATGAACTGATGGACCGCTGCCGAGGCGAAGATGCGAATGCCCTGGAACGGACGATTGATGTTCATGTCAGGTCACTTCGGCAAAAGCTGGGGACCTTCGAAGCGATGATCGAGACGGTTCGCGGAATCGGCTATCGCTTCACAGGTGAAGCGGCAGCCGAGGTCTAAATCGCCGTGCGCGACTCTCTCGCGTCAAGCATTGGGTGGGGCGTCACGGTCTCACCGTCTTCGGTGGGCCGTGTCTTCCGTCAATGACACAGCCATGTCGTGGACGCCAAGACCGTGTCACCCAAAGCACGCAGGGCGTGTGGAATCTGCGCAACTCGCCATCTTGCCGCAAGGGCGTATTGGTGGTGCGTTTCGAAGACTCCACGATACCCTACATGAGACGTGACGACCTCGGGCTGTGTGACACAACCTCGCAATATTGTAAATTGTCAAAGAGCGATTTTGCTGTCACCAAGGTCGTCAAGACCTTCGGGTGAGTGACGACAAACTTCCGACACAACTCCAGCGACCTCGCCCCAAGTCGCCTTCTCCGCGAGAAGTTAGCTGATGAACGCGAGGCTGTGATTGCCATTCCGTGCCGGTGTGTCAGGGTGCGCGGATTTGCTGTTGGCTTACTTCTCGGCGGAGCGAGAAGGCTACTTAAGACGACCTTCCTGTGCGATCTGTGTGACAGAACCTTGTGATCTACTTGATTGTCAAAGAGCGAACTGAAAGAGGGGCTTACGCCCGGGAAAAGAGCCAGGGGGCTGACGCCGCCCCGCTCAGAAATGCATAAAGGCTGGTGCGTTTCGAAGACTCCACGACACCCTACACGGAATGATGCCTGCCTGTGGCTGCGGTTCGTTCTTCTGTGTTCGACACAACCTCTGGTTGTGGACGGCTGACGGTTGGGTTGGCAAATCCCTGTTCGGCTGCTTCTTCTCTGGTGGCTGTTCCTTTCATCTCGTCACTCGTCGCTGTTCTCTTCTTGATCACCTCCATTCTGTGGGTGGGGCGGCCTCCTTGGGGGCCGGGGGTGGTGTTCAGCCATTGGCAGAGGCCGCTGTCTTTGAGCTTGTTCATGGCGGCTAAAGCCGCTTGGGCGCTGGGGTACTTGCGGCTGTTCGAGCGGCAGACGTCTCGGATGGTGACAGAACCTGCCGGGTGTCGGCGGATCCATTCGTACAGCTGCTGCAGGTCGCGACGTTCGGCGGTGAGGGAGACCTTTTTCAGAACTCGTTGGGCTTCATAGGCAAACCAGCGCGCGAGGGCGATGCCGTGCTGCATGCTGGTGGCGTCACAGAGGAGTGGATCGACGGCTTCTCCGGCAGCGTAGCGGGAGAGGTGGATGACGAGAGCCAGTCGAGCGGCCTGGGCTGTCAGACGGGAGGTCCAGTGGAACAGGGCTTCGTCGATCTGGGATTGGCGGAGTCCGAGGTCGGTCATGAACATGTCGATTTGATTGCGCGCCTCAGCGGAGAGTGTGACACAACCGGTGCGAGGGGCGCCCGACACAACCTCGGGGAGGCCCTCGGGGAGGGAGAACAGCTTGTTGACCACGGAGGCGAAACCGTCTTCGGTCGCCTGGTCGACTTCGTCATCGGTCCAGCATTGCGGCCGGGCTTCTGGCGAGGCGATGAGGAGGCGGCTGGTGAGTTCGCAGGCTCCCCCTTGCTTCGCGAACTTCTGGGTGAACAGGTCGGCGGAAAGTGTTCCCGTCAGACTGACGGCCGCGGGGGTCAGGGTCGCCGTGGTACGGCCTTCGATCGTGACGGATCGCCCGCCGTAGAGATCCAGCCAGGCTTGCTGCTGCATGGAGGCTCGTTCGCCAGCGCCGGAGGTGCGTTTGAGCCAGCCATCCAGTTCCTGGGGACAGACGAGGAGGCCGCGGGATTGGCGGGAGAGTAGTCGACTCAGGGAGGGGAGCGACCAGTCGACGGTGAATGATCGTTCGGCGATCGGTTCGGGCGGTGGCAGCAGGTGTTGTGGCTGGCGACGCTGGTTATAGCGATACGTGGCCAGCTTCTTGCGATAGGGCAGGAACAGTTCCTGCCGCTGCTGCTCGGCTGCCGCTTGACGGGCCTGCAAGGGAACGATGGCGGCGTCGATGATCGCCTCGTGTGGGGATGGCCCTTCATTGACGAGGGCCGTCCACAGGATGGCCGGTTCAGACCAGCCCCGTTTCAGTTCAATCCGCCGAGTTCCTCCGATCGCCGAGGCGAGGACGGACAGGACCGGCAAGGCGACGGCGGAGGCATCACAGTTGAGGGAGTTGGCTTGGGCAGTGACAAACTGCTGAACGGGTTGCGGCAGGGATTCGACGGGGAACGACTGGGATTCGGGGACTTGGCCTGGGACCAGATACTGCAGGTTGACCCAGGGGAGGCCATCGTCGGTGTCGGGGGGCATGAATACCGGCAGAGAAGAGAACTCGTGAGCCCCATCGTGTTGTGGATCCGGCTCATCCGGGGGCCAGCAGGAGGCAGCGGCGGAGACCTTGCCCGAGGCTTGGTCTAACTCCGCTCGATGTCGTTCGCGGTACCGTTCTTCGGCGATCAGCTCTTTCAGCGAGCGGAGGTTCTCGTTGTCGTCCCCCAATAAGGCCGTGACTTCTTGGAGTCGTGAGTCAGGGAACATCTCGGACAGTTTGACCGGTCGACGTAACGGGCGGGCCATGGGGTTCTCCTGTTTTGTAGGGTGTGTGGAGTCTTCGGAACACACCGGGATGTCTCAATGAGCGTTGATGGTGCGTTTCGAAGACGTCACGCACCCTACAGGACTGTGTCGCCCTTTCAGGGCTTGTGGGTCTGAACGGATGGGTTACCCCGGGCGATGCCCGGGGCTGGTTTGTGGTGCCCCGTTCGGGGCGGAAGAGGGTGATCAGGGCGGAAGATCGTTGCGGTGATTGTTTGCTTGAATGTGATGGTTCGTGTCATGACTTTCCTTCCGGTCCGATGCTCATTAGCGGGTATGGCGATTCCCAGTCCTACGCCCCGCAGGGGCAGAGACAAATCAGCCTCGGGCAACGCCCGAGGAACGAGGTGTAGTAAGC
>CBIHQO010000363.1:0-6840 GCA_966211735.1 uncultured Schlesneria sp. | reverse complement strand
TTGTCTTGATGAGTGTCTATCAACGCGACTTCATTTATCAGCCGAAGAAAACCAGCCGACTGCTGGCGGAAACGATCAGCAGCACACCTCCCGTGGACGATGTCGAACTGCAGACGTCTGACGGCCTGACGATCCACGGCTGGCGATATCGCGCCGTGGCAGGCAAGGATGCGAAGTTCCTGGTGATCTATTTTCCCGGGAATGCAGGATGTCGAGCTGGCCGCGTTTCGGATTGCCGCGACTTCACACAGCTTGGCTTCGATGTGATTCTGTTTGATTATCGTGGCTATGGCGACAACCCGGGTTCGCCGAGCGAGGCGATGCTGGCGAACGATGCCAATCAGGTCTGGAAGTTTGCTACGACTCAATTGCACTACTCGCCTGATCGGATTGTCCTCTTCGGCGAATCGATGGGCGGGGCAATGGCCACGAGACTCGCGTCTGATCTTTCTGTGACGGGGACCTCTCCCGCGGCCCTGGTCCTGAATTCGACGTTCGCGTCGTTACCCGAGACAGTCACCTGGCACTATCCGATCTTTCCATTTCAATTCATCCTGCTCGATCGATATCCGTCGGTGGAGAGGATCACTCGCGCGACGTGCCCCGTCTTACAGTTTCATGGAACCGCCGACGAAGTGGTGGCATTTGAGCACGGTCAACGATTGTTTGACGCCGCGCCCGCTCGATCCACGACAGGAATCGAAAAGCAATTCGTGCGGATCCCCAATGGTCAGCACAATTTCATTACCATGAATGAGATGCGGGACGCAGTGCAAGCTTTGATGGATGCCATCACTGCGGCAGATGTCCCTGTGGGAGAGTTGTGATGGCGATGAGCTTTTTTGGAATCATTTTTATTGCCATGGTCATCGGCAGCCTGATCATTTTAGGGCCCGGTCTGTTGTCCGCGGTGGTGGCTCATCGCAAAGGTTATCGGCCCTGGTTCTGGATCCTCTCGTCTGGCCTGGTCGGTCTGCTGGTGACAGTGCTGATGCCAGGGCTCGGCAAGGCAGACACTCCCGAGCAGCGCGAACGCTGGGAAAAACGCGCCGACTGGACCGGTGGGTTGCTCTCCGGCTTCACATTTGCATTCATGTTTGTGCTCCCCGCACTCGGCCTGATGTTCTTCGTGGGTGCCTGGAAAACGGCCCCGATGATGAGGCCCCTCGGGATCCCCGCCCCTCCCCAAATCGTGGTCGAGGATGAGATGATGACGATCGAAACGCCGGCGGACGTGATCGAATCTCAGCCTGGCCCAAAGTCAGAATGAGTACTTCCAATAACCTGCGACCGTGGATCGTCAGAAGTTACCGGCTCTGAAAAAGGACGTCCTCGATTTCTTGGTGATTCGCTTGACAGGCCGGTTCATTAAAACAATACTTACATTGTAATATTTAATTAAACGGCTGCTGTAGTTTAGAAGAGACGCACTTGGACGCGCATCCGCAGCATATGGCTTTGATCAGCTGAACTGCTTGTGGAAAGGGAAAAGATGCCCGTTTTTGGCGATAACTTAGAGTCGATCGGCCGCACGCCACTCGTTCGCATCAACAGACTGACAGAAGGTTTAGGTGCGACGGTCCTGGCCAAGATTGAAGGTCGTAACCCGGCCTACAGCGTGAAGTGCCGGATTGGCGCGGCGATGGTTTGGGATGCCGAACAGCAGGGGCATTTGCGACCGGGAATCAGCGTTGTCGAGGCCACCAGTGGCAATACCGGCATTGCACTGGCCTTTGCCTGTGCGGCTCGAGGATATCGATTGCGCCTCGTGATGCCCGATACGATGTCGATCGAACGGCGATCGATGCTCAAAGGATTCGGTGCGGAACTGGTGCTGACGCCTGGAGCCGAAGGGATGAAGGGGGCAGTCGCGCGAGCCGAAGCGATTGCCAGTGAGGCGGGCTGGTTCATGCCGCGCCAATTCGACAACCCTGCCAACCCGAAGATCCACTTCCAGACGACGGCACCCGAGATCGACCGCGATACCGATGGCCAGATTGATGTTTTCGTCAGCGGCGTGGGGACGGGGGGCACGATTACGGGTGTCGGCCAGTACTTCAAAAACGAGAAGCGACGCAAACTGCATGTCGTTGCCGTTGAACCTGCCAGTAGTCCGGTGCTGTCCGGTGGTGCGCCGGGTAAGCACAAGATTCAGGGGATCGGTGCTGGTTTTATTCCCAGCGTCCTCGATCGATCCATCATCGACGAAGTGTTGACGGTGACCGACGACGAGTCTGTGGCGATGGCCCGTCGACTGATGCTCGAAGAGGGCATTTCCTGCGGAATCAGTTGTGGTGCGGCCATGGCGGCGTCGCTGCGACTGGCGGCTCGGCCAGAGTTCGCTGGCAAAACGATTGTGACCGTGCTTCCCGATGCGGGGGAACGGTATTTGTCGACGTCTCTCTTCGATGGACTGGCGACTCCCGATCCTCAGCCCGCGCGTGAACTTCCCTTTGTCCCCGATCCATACCACTATGATCTCGGCGACGAATAGAACCGCGACGCGATCCTTTCGTATTCGATCAGTTCAGCTCCTCAAGGATTTTTTCGATGCCGGATAGCTTGTTACAGCGCAGCGTGACGACCTCGGTCGCACGAAACTTGGCGAATACGACGAAGACATCTCCCAAGATGATGTCGATCACGCCTCGCTGGCTGCTCAGCCTGCTGCCGTGGGTCCAGGTCGAAGGGGGGACTTACCGCGTCAATCGGACGAAGGTCGAACTGAGTAAGGCCGAACGGATCGGCATTGAGTTCACGAATGGTGTGGCGTCGTTCCCCGCTGAATCGCTGCGCAGCGTCCCACTGTTTTCCGGCCTTCCAGGACCGGTGATTGATCGAATGGCGACGAAGTTCGCCACTCAGGAAGTTTCGCTGGGGAACCAGCTGGGTGTCGAAGGGAAGGGGGGCAACGAGTTCTTCATTATCGCCCAGGGCCAGGTCGAAGTTCTCAGCAAGGGGGCTCATGGGACCGATCTGCGCATCGCCTTGCTGACCGAAGGAGAGTTCTTCGGTGAAGTGGATGTCGTTTCCGACAAGCCCTCGGATGTCACCATTCGCACGATTACGCCCTGCGTCTTAATGACCCTCTCGCGTAAAGATCTGGATGCTGTTCTGAAGGAACTGCCAAATCTGAAGACCGACTTCAAAAACGCGATCGACCAGCATCTGGAGTTGCGTTCGACAGTCAACCGCTATGGCGAACGCAACATCGACCTGGTGTCGGGCTTTGCCGAGAATGTCGAGATCCCCGAGACATTCGTCGACTACTCGGCCCATCCTCGCGAATACTCGTTGTCGTCTGTGCAGACCGTTGTTCGAGTGCACACCCGCGTCTCCGATTTGTACAACGGCCCCTACAACCAACTCGAAGAGCAGATGCGGCTGACGATCGAGGGGATCAAAGAGCGTCAAGAATGGGAGCTGATCAACAGCAAGAAGTTCGGGTTGATCCATTCCGTCGATCCCGCCATGCGCATCAGCACGCGGTACGGCGCACCGACCCCCGATGACTTGGATGAACTACTCGCTCTCGTCTGGAAGAAACCCGCCTTCTTTCTGGCCCATCCGAAAGCCATCGCCGCCTTCGAGCGAGAATGTACCTGGCGCGGTGTGCCGCCCGTCACAATGAACCTGTTCGGAACCCCAGTCATCATGTGGCGCGGGATTCCACTGGTCCCGTGCGACAAGCTGGAGATCAAAAGCCGTTACCAGGCGAACCTGTCATTCGGCACGACCAGCATCCTGCTGCTGCGCGTCGGTGAAGCGGATCAGGGCGTCGTCGGACTCCACCAAATGGGGATCTCGGGCGAGATCATGCCCAGCCTGTCAGCCCGCTTGATGGGGTTAGACAGCTTGGGCGTCGCGTCGTACCTGCTGACGCTCTACTTCTCCTGTGCCGTGCTGACTGACGATGCTCTCGGCGTCCTCGAGAACGTCGAAGTCGGCTACTACCACGACTATCGCAATCGTGGCCACAAAGGCTTTGAAGACGGTTTGGGAATCTGATTGATCTACCGGTGTCATTGGTGATTCATTTGTTTTTGGCATGAAGGATCGGGCTCTATGTCGGACAATTTGTTGCAGCGCAGCGTGACGACCTCGGTTGCACGGAATCTGGCCAACACGACGAAAACATCACCGAAGATGATGTCGATCACGCCGCGTTGGCTGCTGAACCTGCTGCCGTGGGTTCAGGTCGACGGCGGCACCTATCGCGTCAACCGAACCAAGGTGGAACTCACCAAGGCCGAGCGGATTGGCATCGACAGCACGAAGGGTGTGTTGTCCTTCGCGTCCGAGTCCCTGCGCAGTGTGCCGCTCTTCTCCGGGCTGCCGGCCTCCGTGACGGCTCGCATGGCCGCCAAATTCAAGACCGAAGAAGTTTCACTCGGCAACAAGCTGATCGTCGAAGGTGAAGACGGCAACAAGTTCTTCGTGATCGCTCAAGGACAGGTCGAAGTCCTCAGCAAGGGGGCTCACGGAACCGATCTGCGAATCGCGCTGCTGACCGAAGGGGAATTCTTCGGCGAAGCCGACGTGGTTTCCGACAAGCCGTCAGATGTCACCATTCGGACCATCACTCCGTGCGTATTGCTCACGCTGTCGCGTAAGGACCTGGACGCGGTTCTGAAAGAACTGCCGAACTTGAAGACCGATTTCAAGAAGGCGATCGACGAGCATATCGAACTCCGTTCGACCGTGAATCGCTACGGCGAACGCAACATCGACCTGGTCTCGGGCTTTGCCGAAAATGTCGAGATCCCCGAGACGTTCGTCGATTATTCGGCCAATCCGCGCGAATATTCGATGTCAGCCGTCCAGACTGTCGTCCGCGTGCATACGCGAGTCTCCGATCTGTACAACGGCCCCTACAATCAGCTCGAAGAGCAGATGCGGTTGACGATCGAGGGGATCAAAGAACGTCAGGAATGGGAACTGATCAACAGCAAGAAGTTCGGATTGATTCATTCGGTCGATCCGGCCATGCGGATCAGCACTCGCTACGGTGCCCCGACACCGGACGACTTGGATGAATTGCTGGCCCTCGTCTGGAAGAAGCCTGCGTTCTTTCTGGCTCATCCGAAAGCCATCGCCGCGTTCGAACGCGAATGCACCTGGCGTGGTGTGCCGCCCGTCACGATGAACCTGTTCGGCACTCCCGTCATCATGTGGCGCGGTGTGCCGCTGGTCCCTTGCGACAAGCTGGAAATGAAGAGTCGCTATCAGTCGAATCAATGGTTCGGCACGACCAGCATTCTGCTGCTGCGAGTCGGCGAAGCGGATCAGGGTGTTGTCGGACTGCATCAGGCCGGGATCCCGGGCGAGATCATGCCGAGCCTCTCTGCTCGATTGATGGGCCTCGACAGCCTGGGCGTCGCGTCCTACCTGCTGACATTGTACTTCTCGTGCGCTGTGCTCACGGACGACGCTCTGGGCGTGCTCGAAAATGTCGAAGTCGGTTACTACCACGACTACGAACATCGCAAAGCGACCCCCAAGTAATCGGTCTCGTCCGAAGCGTCAGTGACGACTCTGTTTGGTTGTTTTGAGACTGGATCGGCCGATGAACGAAGTGACACCCGACCTGATCGCGCAGATTGCCTCGCGCATGCTGAATGAACTCCCCGGCACACCGTCCGCTCCGACGGGGATTCCAGAGCTCCCCTTTGGGACCGGCCAGTCACTGCCGCACGTTCCGAGCAGTCCGTCGATGTCGTCGGTCACAACGATGCCACCGACCTCGCAGTTCCCGTCAATGCCATCAACGCCAGCGCCCAACACGGGGGCGTTCCAAACCACGATTCCGGGGACCTCGCTGCCAGGCATGGCACTTCCTTCCATCGTGCCGCAGCAACTGCCATCGCAGATTACGTTTCCCTGGTCCGTCGCCGATGTTCCTCAGGGAACAAACTCAACGGCCACGGGGCAGGGGGGCGAATACGACGGGCTGAAAGCGTTCGTCGAAAAACTGCGCAGCACGAACAGCCGCTCGCAAGGGGGACTGTGCGCCGAATCACCCGAGCAATCGATTCTGCACCGCCTGCTTTCAGGGCACAGCAGCGCGACGCCCGCCACCGGAGCACGGCCGTTTGATGTGGCCTCGATCCGCAAGGACTTTCCAGTCTTGCATCAGCAGGTCCACGGCAAACCGCTGGTCTGGCTCGACAATGCGGCCACGACGCAGAAGCCGCAGAGCGTGATCGATGCGGTCTCGAATTATTACTCGAAAGACAACTCCAACATCCATCGCGGCGCACACACGCTGGCTGCCCGATCGACCGATGCCTTCGAGCAAGCTCGTGAGAAGGTCCAGCGGTTCATCGGGGCGTCGTCAGCAAAAGAAATCATCTATGTGCGGGGGACGACCGAAGGGATCAATCTGATCGCCCAGACCTATGGTCGCAAGTTTCTGCAACCGGGCGACGAGATCATTCTGTCGACGCTCGAGCATCACGCGAACATCGTCCCCTGGCAGATGGTCGCCAGAGAGAAGGGGGCTGTGATCCGGGTGATCCCCGTGAATGATCGTGGCGAGGTCATGCTCGAACAGTATCAGGCCTTGCTCGGACCACGGACTCGCTTGGTCTCGCTCGCTCACGCATCCAACGCGTTAGGCACGATCCTGCCGGTGGTCGAAATGATCCAGATGGCCAAGCGTTTCAACGCGCGAGTGCTCGTCGATGGCGCTCAATCGGTCGCTCACCTGCCGGTGAACGTGCAGCAAATGGATGTCGACTTCTTAGTCTTCTCCGGCCCCAAGATTTTCGGCCCCACCCGAATCGGTGCGGTCTTCGCGAAGGAAGAACAGCAGGAAATCATGCCGCCATGGCAGGGGGG
>CBIHQO010000362.1:0-6847 GCA_966211735.1 uncultured Schlesneria sp. | reverse complement strand
CGCGTCTAACGCGTCCTATTCCAAACATCCCCGCCCCACGCCGTTTGACGTAAAAAACCGGCCCCCCGGTGGTTTGGCCCGGGGGCGGACTTCTGCTTTGGTGTTTGCACCATCAGTCTCAGAGTCGTTTTCCGGCTATGAATCTGCAATCGCCCAGTCATCCGGACAGGTAATTTCCATCACAATTGCGAGATTCCCCCATCGACGACAAGCTCTGTTCCGACAATGTATTTGGACTCATCGCTCGCCAGGAAGAGAGCGGCGGCCGCAATATCGTCGGGCTTGCCCAGGTATCCAACCGGTATCAGAGTCGAGAATTGCGTTTTTGCATTTTGAACTTCTTCCGGCGACAGGCCCATCTTCGCGATGATGTCGGTATCGATGATGCCTGGCGACACCGCATTGACCCGTATTTTGCGAGCGAGCAACTCTTTCGACCAAGTCCGAGCCAGTGACCGCACGGCAGCTTTCGACGCGGCACACAGCGACAGTCCCACCCTGCCGGTCTGATTGATAAACGAAGTATTGAGAATGACCGATGCACCCTCTCGCATCACTGGAAGAGCGGCCTGCATCGTAAAAAACACTCCTTTGATATTGGTATCCATCATTTCGTCGTATTGCTCTTCGGTGGTGGACTCGAGCGGGGTATCGAATGCTCGTCCCGCATTGGCAAACAGGACGTCCAGCGCGGTGAATTCATCTTTGATCCGACGGCTGACCACATCCATCTCTTGAAAAGACCGCACGTCTGCGGCGATGACTAACGCGCTCTTCCCGAGTTCCACCTTTGCCTTCTCGATGCGATTCTTATCGCGACCAGTGACCGCGACGCGTGCCCCTTCTTTGGTGAATAGCTTTGCTGTCGCGAGGCCGATTCCGTCGGTTCCCCCCGTAATCAGGACTGTTTTATTCTGAAGTCTCATCGTGTGCTTTCCATGTGCAGATGCAAGTTGACGGACAGGAGTCAAGAAGAACGAAGGCACTCAGAGGTCGCCCGAGTTGTCGCGGCTGTCAGGCGATTGACGACATGCGGGATACGGTTCGAACCCGATCACGACAATCGGTGACAAATTCCGCGAGTTGTTTGTTCACTGCGGTGCAGACTTGCACCGGTGATTCCTCGGGAAGCCCATGGCCAAATGGCGGTGCTGGGGCGTATTCGACAAGTAAAGACACGCGTTGCGCCGTTTCAATGTCGAATAACTCGGCGATCAGTGTCTGGGCGAAATCAATTCCAGCCGTCACGCCCCCACCGGTGATGATGTTTCCGTCGCGAACGACACGGGCAGAATCGGCAATCGCCCCGAATTCACTGAGCAAGTCCCTGAATGCCCAATGACACGCCGCTTTTCGTCCCTTGAGAAAGCCTGCGGCAGCGAGAATGAGAGACCCCACGCAGACGGACGTGAGGTACCTGGCCGTCGTTCCCAACCGCCGAATGTCAGACATGTACTCTTCATTCTCGATGGCCGAAATAAATCCCGGTCCGCCGGGAGTGCAGATGACATCACACCGCTCAATTGCAGTCATGTCCGTAAGATTACTGAAGGTGAGTGACTTCGACTTGATGGACCTGCCACCCACTGAACCGATGATCAGCTCAATACCAGGAACGTTCTCGAAGAACTCGACCGGCCCGGTGAAGTCCAACTGGGTGACATCTTCATAGAGCGGAATCAAAACCTGGATCATGGTACGTCTCTCCTTGTTCGGTTGAAGTCTGATTTGTTCGCCAATTCGCTCGTGCTGTTCATTCGCGATCGCGACGCTGAAAATCTACCCGCTGGACCTATTGGCTGAAATGACAAAGCGGCATCACTTTCTGCCATCTTTCGTGGTAAGCTTTTTGGGCCATTGTTGACGTCCGCATTTGATGTTCGCCACTCGCCGAATGCTGGGAATGATTGATGCCACAGAAATCTCGACGCGCAACACCACGATCGACAGAAACGAGAAGAGTCGTATTTCTGGCCTTTCCTCAAGCGGTCTTATTGGATTTGGCCGGGCCTTGGGATGTCTTCCACAATGCGAACCAGTTGTCGCAGCAATCTCCACAGCCATATTCCCTGGAACTGGTAGCTGCTTCCGGGGGGCTTCAAATCGCGACCGCTGGCGGCCTGCCGCTCACCGCCAACAAAATAATGCGATCCTGTCGAGGACCGATCGATACGTTGGTGCTCCCGGCGGCATACGGTCTGGAACCAGAAGAGTTGAGTTCAGAGACGATACGTAACATCAGTCGACTTGCAGCACAGAGCCGCCGTATCGTCTCGGTCTGCACGGGGGCTTTTATCCTGGCAGCGGCGGGCCTGCTCAACGGTCGCCGGGCTACGACCCATTGGCGATGCGGCGATGAACTGGCACGTCGCTATCCTGCCATCTCGGTTGAGCCAGACCAAATCTACATCCGGGACGGAAATGTCTACACCTCCGCAGGCGTAACGGCAGGTATGGACCTCGCGCTCGCACTGCTTGAAGAGGATTTAGGGCGAGAATTAGCATTGAGTGTCGCACGGAACCTTGTCATGTTTATTCGTCGCCCTGGGGGCCAGACGCAATTTAGTGCTGCCCTGGAATCGCAATTTGCCGAGCGAGATTCGCTTCGCGACTTACTGGCCTGGGCGGCGGATCATCTGAGCCACGATCTGTCTGTGGAGTCGCTGGCCGATAAAGTACACATGAGTCCTCGAAACTTCGCTCGCGTCTTTCGGAAAGAGCTGGGGTGTACCCCCGCCAAACATATTGAACGCCTTCGCGTTGAATCCGCCCGCCAGATGCTCGAAGCATCGACCGCAGATCATGGTCAGATAGCGGCGGAATGCGGGTTCGGGGGTGTCAATGCTATGAGGCGGGCGTTCCTTCGCGTGTTGAAGGTCATCCCCAGCGAGTACCGCGATCGATTTTCAGTGAATGATGGGACAGCAACTGCGGTCGGCTAACGGGAGCGTTTATTGTCCCGGACGGCGAGAATCTCGTTCTCAGTGATAGCCGCAATAATCTCAGCCCAGGCTTCTTTTGAGAATTTCCATCAGAGAGATCACAACCTCGCCTGCGGGGTCGCTCGAAGCGCACCACACTTGGGCCACTCGCGACCAAGTTGCGACATTCTGGCGGTTCTCAGAGTGACCGCGATGGCCGAACTTTGACCGCCGACACCATCGTTCTCAATCGCATTCGCGTCGTCGCATTTGATCGAGGCTGCTACCGTGTCTGGAGCCTCCCGCCGGTACAGAAAATGCGACCTCGATAGGCAGGGCGTCGCGTGTTCGACCTAACACATGATCTCATTGACTCACACGGGGATTTCGAAATGGCAACTATGGAACAAGTCCGACCTGCCTGGTACACGGAAGAAGACGATACTGCTTGGAATCGCATCAAGGCGGCGTTCCGGCGAGATTGGCGACAGACCCAGCATGACTTCGGGGGGAGCGAGCCCAATTTGAATCAGCAAGTTGGCGATACGCTTTCGCAAGCGGCGGGGTCGAAGCCTATTCCGCCGGCGAATGCTCAGACTCCGCATCCGCAGGATCCCAGCTACAATGAAGACGATGAACACGCTTACAAGTACGGCTATGCGGCCTATCGTCATTACGGCCGGAATTCTCAGTGGAGTGACAAAACGGAAGCGCAGTTGCGACGTGATTGGACGGACGACGGGGAGTGGAAGCGGGAACGTCATGCCATTCGACGCGGTTGGGACTACGCCGAGCAAAATCCCGCCGATTAGTGCCGTGACTGACTTGATAGTGATCACTCCATCAGGGACGTGTCAGGCTGCAAGGTTCGATCATGAACATTGCAGCCTGTTTCCTTTCTTTGAAGCTGCCGCCGCGATCCGCGACTTCGCTCGCCAGCGACGTTGCGACCTGTAACCTTGTTCCGCAAATCTCTGCTCTTGCCAAGTTTTCGGCGGACATCTATACTTTGCCGCGTAAAGTCTGTTGTCGAATCAGGGAATCAATCGCCCGTCACGAGCATCGACATGGCCAGCCTCGGTTTGCAAGAAGCACTTCAGGACATTTCCGCGATCCGTCATCAGATGGCGCGGGCCGAGCAATTCCGCGGTTATCGAGCAGTCCCGGTTTGTATTTCAGGATTGTTTGCCATCGTGGGCGGGTTACTTCAGGCGGCCTGGATTTCCGATCCGCAAGTCGAGATCAAACGCTACCTGTTCGTTTGGCTGTCAGTCGCTGCGGCCAGTCAAATCGTTTGCCTGGGAAGTATCTGGCAACGATATCGGATGTCGAAAGGATTGCTGCATCAGGAAACGACTCATCTGGCCCTGGGGCAGTTCTATCCGTGTCTCGTGGCTGGCGCGTTGCTGACGTTTGTCATTGTGAAAACTGTTCCTCACGCCGTCGGCACGCTGCCGGGGCTGTGGGCGATTCTTTTTAGTTTGGGGTTATTTGCGTCGCTGCGATTATTGCCCCGTGCCATGATGGGAATTGCCTGCTACTACCTCTTCGGCGGGTTGTTTGCTGTTTCCTTGGAAGGCAGTCCCTCAGCCTTGGGGCCATGGACAATGCCGCTATTGTTCGGCGTTGGCCAACTGCTGACGGCCGCGATCTTATCTCAGTTCGAAAAGAATCCGATTGACCACGCGGTATGAAGAAAAAAGCCACCACCTCAGCGACGAACGATTCACCCGCCCCCATTCAACCCGATGCTGGTGATGTGGGCCGCTACGCCTACGAAGGACTTGATCGCACGATCCACGAGAAGGCTCGGCTGGGGATCATGACGTCTCTCGCAGCCCATCCGAACGGACTGTTGTTCGGCGATTTGAAAGAGCTTTGTTCGTTGACCGATGGGAACCTCAGTCGCCATCTGCAGGTGCTGCAGGAATCGCAGCTCGTCGAAGTCTGGAAGCGCTTTCAACTGAAGCGACCTCAAACCCTCTGTCGATTGACCGACCTCGGTCGCGATCGGTTGCTCGCTTATATCGACGAACTCGAACGGATCGTGGCGGCAGCCGCAGCACTGAGAACAGAAGGGGCTGCGTCGTCGCGAGCAACCACCCGCCCTGCCCCTTCGATGACGTTTCCTGGTTTGGCACCGGGCTAAGTCCTTCTTATTTTGAAATTAGCTTTGTAATGCAAAGCACTCTGTGATGAAGAGTGATTGTCCGCCAGCAGGAGAGTTTTCGATGAAGGTGATCACTGCCACCGCAACCGGAATGTGTTTTGGCGTTCGCGATGCCCTGGTCACGTTGTCGGGCATCCAGCAGCCTCAGTCTGTCGCGATCTACGGCGAACTGGTCCACAACGAAGTCGTTCTGCACCAACTCCAAACCCGCGGATTTCAACAGGTCGCCGAAACGGAACGGGACTCGATTCCTACGGCTCCTCAAATCGTGATCACCGCGCACGGCATCAGCAATCGCAGGCGGCAACAGCTCGGCGCGGCAGGTAAGACATTGATCGACACCACCTGCCCACTCGTTACACGGCTGCATCGCGCCGCGAAGGAACTGTCCGACTCGGGAGCGTTTGTGGTTGTGATCGGTCGAGCGGATCACGTCGAAGTTCAAGGAGTTACCGATGACCTGGAATCGTTCGCTGTGGTCCGTTCGGTCGATGAAGTCGGCACTTATCCTGCCACCAAGATCGGTGTCGTCTGCCAGACAACATTTCCCACTGCCGATGCCGCCGCCATCCGGCAAGAGATCGCGACTTGCAATCCGACAGCCACAATCCAGTGGATCGACACGATCTGCCAACCAACGAAGGACCGCCAGCAAGCATTGAATGAATTACTGGACCAGGTTCAGGCCGTCGTCGTGGTTGGCGGTCGGCAATCTCATAACACACACCGCCTGGTCAACACCTGCCACCAGCGAGGCGTCGCCGTCTTTCATGTGGAGCAATCCACGGAACTCGACCCCCACTGGTTCGACGGAATCGAGACCGTTGGGCTGACTGCTGGCACATCGACCCTCCCCGAAACGTTGCAGCAGGTTCATGACCGCCTGACCGCAATTTAAAGTCACTGATCCCTCGCTACGTCTCTGACAAGGAGTCAGTAATGCCCATCATCACGTCATCGCGCGAGTGGATCGTGCATTACCAGGCCAACGCCGCGAATCAACTGCCGATTCCTTGGGAGGCAGGCGCACAACTGACGGCCACCCAGGCCAACGCCATCATCCCCTCGCTACGGGCCTGGCAACTCGGTGAGACGTCCGAGGGGACTCAAATGCTGGTGGCGGCGCGGCAGTATGCGCAACAGGCTGGGGACCCGGAATTCGTCGACGTGGTGAAACTTTTCATCGCTGAAGAACAGCGGCATGGCGAGTTGCTTGGTCGGTTCCTGGACCTGCACGGAACACCTCGACTGCGCCAAAACTGGGGGGACTCGATCTTTCGCAGGCTGCGACATCTGCTGCCAAACATGGAATGCTGGACGACGGTCGTTATCGGCGTCGAGACTCTGGCCCTCGTCTATTATCGAGCGATCATGGAAGCCAGTGAGTCGCCCGTGCTGAGAACCATTTGCCGACAGATCCTGAAAGATGAGGTTCATCATCTGCGGTTTCAATACGAACGCCTGGGTCTGATCGGTGCCTCCCGAAGTCGTCTTGCTCGCTTATTCATTTCGCTCCTGCAGCGAGTTCTTTTCGCCGCGACAACGATCGCCGTCTGGGTCGATCATCATCGCGCCCTGCGTGCTGGCGGATATTCGTTTCGTCGATTCTGGCAGGCCGCCTGGCAACGCATGGAATTCCATTGGCACCAGATGCGTCCTGACCCCAGGCCGTCGCGGCTGACAAACGCGCCCCCCAGAATGGGAGGGCGAGGCCTGAGTTTCAGGCGCATCTTTGGTCCTTTTTGAGTTGTCTTTG
>CBIHQO010000361.1:0-6905 GCA_966211735.1 uncultured Schlesneria sp. | reverse complement strand
TGGCGGCTCAACTGTTCGCGTGCTGTCATCGCGGCGGCCGGCGCTGTGACGGCGGTGATCTGGGGTTGGGGGATCTCACAGTATCCGGCCATCATCCCACCCAGTATCACAGCGGCTCAGGCGAAGTCCCCGGACGGCGTGTTGTGGATGATGCTGATCGTCATTTTGACGGGAGGAGTTTTTTTGCTGCCCGCGTTGGGGTATCTCTTTATGCTGTTTAAAGGTGAACAGGAAGGTAACAAGGTGGCGAGCTAGTGCGAAGGGTTTCCCAACCCGTCATTCTTAGCAGCGCGCGATAAGCCAAGCAGGGATACTCTGTTCCGAAGATCTTGTATTGAGATCGTGTCATGTTGGGATCCCCAGCGTAGAGTCGATACTGATGTTGAACGTCGATCAGGGCTGACCGCGAAGCGGAGCTTCGAAGACCGGCGTTCCCAAGCTGGAGCTTGGGTACGAGAATAAGATCAAAGTCAAGGCGACGGGCTTGAAGACCATCCCACGAAGAAACACGGCCGTGTCGTGACAAGGGGCCCATTCCCCTCACGCAAATAGGCAGAGGCATCCATGAGCGATCAGCTTGTCACTGTTGAGTCGTATCAGTTCCTTCCTGAAGCCGAAGCGGTCCGCATGCATCTGGAATCGGAAGGGATTGCTGCCGTCCTGGCCGACGCCGAGACGGTGAGTACCGAGTGGGCCTTGGGCAATGCCGTTGGCTACATCAAGCTGCGGGTACCGCAATCGCAGGCCGATGCTGCACAAGCAATCTTGAAGGAACTGCGATCGCGGCGGTTGGAGCGAAGCGAGTCCCCAGAGAGTGACGCAATTGGTTGTTGTCTCTCGTGCGGTGCTTCGCTGCAACCAAACCTGTCGAAGTGCGAGCAATGCGGGTGGTCCTATGCAGACGGCCAAGAGGCATCCGACGAATACCACGAAACAGCTGCCGATCCTGACGAGAGCGTGATGGAGAACCTGCGAGCGGTTAAGAAGCCCTTGGTGCTGATGATTCTGCTCCCAATTCTAATCGCCATCGCATTCCTGGCGATTACGATGCTGGGTTGGATCGTGGAGTTGGTGACAGGTCGCGAGATTGACTAGTGCGGCTGGTCTCGAACATCGCAATTCCTTTGATTCGCAGCCAGTAGGGCGCGTGCAGTCTTCGGAACACGCCATCAGGGAGCCGAATAACATCTCTGGTGCGTTTCGAAGACTGTACGCCCCCTACCTGAATGACTCTGGCTAGAACGACTGATCCCGAACATCGCCCGTTCCTTTGACTCGCAACGGACTGAAGTCGTATTTGACGCGTCCCAGCACGTCGTCCGGCTTGTCGAAATAGGCGGCGAGCAGCTTCTGCAATGCGGGATCAGGCGTCTGCTTTTCGTCTCCTGATTGGAAATGCGACAGGATCAAAAGCTGATAGGTTCCGGCCGGGAGTTCGAGGCGGAACTGGCCCGCTTCATCGGCCGTGGCGAGGGCACCACCCATCGCGTGAAGCGTTGCGGAGGCGACGTGAGCGTCCACATCGCCATCGGCGGGGCGAAACCCGATCACGGACAACTTCGCCTCGCCCTCTCGTTGGATCGGGAAGGCGATGACCCTGGCTCCTCGATCAGGCTGGCTTGTGCCGTCGGCGGATTTATACGTGATGCGACCGGTGACCTGACTGACCGAATTGGGTTTCGCGTCACCGGGTTCGATGGCCGAGACATTCGCCGAAACCGGGCCGCGTGATTCGAAGAGCTTGACAAATCGCTCGAACAACATCCCCCCCACGAAGGCAATCGCGACGAACAGCAACATCCGTGGCAGCGACCCAAGATCTCGCTGAGGTCGCGATTCCGTCTGTCGAACCGGAGCTGGTTTGCGTGAATTCAAGTCCGCATCGGCGGGTGCCACGGCGGCCAATTCAGCGAGGACGTCATACTTGATGGAAGGCGTTTGTGCCGAATGAGCGTGCCGGGGCTCGAGGCTCTCGGATTCATCGTCATCCTGCATCGGCGGGTTGATGGCGATCGGGGTGGGCGGAATCGGGACTTCGATTGGAATTGGCTCGGGAATCAGTTGCGGGATCTCGTTCTCGTCTTCCTCATCGGTATCCACGGCCGTCTCGAAAGTCACGACGACCGGGGACGAGTCGGGATTGGCAAGTCGAGCGAGTTCATCCAGCGCGCGAGTGAGTTGCGTGTCCTGGAGATTCAATTCCGGCTGTGGAAGCGGCGGCAGACTGCCATCGAGCAAGGGGACGCGAATGGATCGACCGCAAGTCGGGCAATCGACGATTCCACCCGCCTGGGCTCGAGAGATTCCCAGAAACTGGCGACAGAAATTACAGCGAAACTTGATGGGCATGCTGAGCGGATTCCAGAACGGCTGTCACAAAACGATCAACCGTATGCGATGCCTTTCAATCGTGATCCACAGGAGGATCGCCACGCTGCAATTCGAGAAACGCAAGAATGACTACGAGCGTTACCACGACCAGTGCGAACAATACCAATGACACCAGGGTCACTCCATACACCGCTTCCGCAGCCGAGGCATCACCCAATGACTTGAGCACCACGGAAAGCATACCACCCAACAGGGCGATGCCCAGAGACGCGGCGCCACACCACAAGATCTTGCCGATCCACAACCTCGGTCTCACAATCACTCCTCACCGCAGCTGACTCGGATGATACTCGGAAGCTTCGTCTGGAATCACACAGCAGCGGTCGAGCAGTGTCAAGGAAGGTGGAGTATTCGCGGTGAGGCAAGGTGGCCTTACAGTGAGGCGTCAGGTCAAAGAAAGCGAATGCCACGCCTTTGTCGCAGACAAACCGTGGCACTCAACCAAATCGGAAGCGGGAAACGCTAAAGAGCAGGGGCCGCAGCGGGAGACGTTTCGCAGACGTGAAGCACCTGATCCAACTGAGCCACGCGAAGGCCTTCGCGGAGTTCGTCGGAGACGTTATGAAGTTCCACGCGTTCCACCGATTTTCGCAGCGACAACAGTGCTCCGAGTGTTCGGCTGGGCAGGAACCAGACGCCTCGCATATCCAGAATCAGCACGCGGCAAGCGTTCTGTTCGATCAGTTCCCGAATGCGATCGTAATAGGTGTGAATGCAAGCGGCATCCCGCATTCCACGATCACCAAATCCAATCGTCGTGGTCTCACCCGCTTGCAGGACGCGCAGATTTTCGGCACCGCAGGCCGTCTCGAACAGAATCCCAGAGTCGCCAATGGAAATCGTCAGGTCATCGTCGTGGAGAATGCTGGTACTCATTTTGTCGCTCCTGGGGCCCGTGGTCATGCGGTCCATGTTGCAAAACTGGCGTCTCAATTAGATCGCTGCAAATCGGCGTCGAATTGTGAGCGGGGGTCGATTGACGAAATGATGTCGGAAGCAGTGGAGACGCTATCTACAATGTGGCTCCGGCATCAAACTGTCAACAAATTTTCTGATGAATTTCCGAACTGGAACTCTCTGTTTTCCTTGGTGAAAAAATGCCGATCCACGCTTCGCACTGGCGTGGGTCGAGATACGTCGATCGCTGTCGACGGAAACTGCTATTCTCGCCGCGAAAAAAATTTGGGTCATGATCGCGCCTTGCAACGCAGATGCAAACTGGTATCGCGTTCGAGCCGTCATCGCACTAACTTCCCGTTGCGTCAAGATGCTGAATTGACCGAAAATAAGGCTCTCATTTTCAGGTTGTTCGTCGAATCGAAATCACGGCTTTACGCAGTGGATACTGGTATGCGAATGAACAAGCATCTCCTTCTCAAGACCTTCATCGCATTGGCGAGCGGTTGCGGTGCCGCTCAAGAGAACAGCGAATACCATGCCGTCGACAAGTTTGTGGTCACCCGACTCGATGCGACGGCTAGCACCGAAGATCTGACATCAGAATCACTTAGTGAAAACCAGACGTTGATGTCGGTTCCCGCGGAGGCGTTGTCAGAGTTTCCTGTCTCGGCGCTCGCCCTGGCGAATCCGCGACAAATTGAGCTATTGGTGCCCACAAAAACATGGTCGAAGGACCGTCACAATGACGCAATCCGGTTGACCTTTGAAGACATCGACCTGCTGTCGGTGCTGAACATGGACCCCGTCACCGAGGATGCGGTTTCCCACATGCCCGAGTGGTTGCGTTCGCTGGATGGAAAGCGAGTTCGACTGCGTGGTTACATGTATTTCACGTACGAACCTGAAGTCGAGCGTTTCGTCCTGCTGCGCGACAATCTGGAGTGCTGCTTTGGCCCGGGTGCCAAGATTTACGACAACCTGATGGTCGACTTGAAACCGGGCACGAAAGCAAAATACGTCAACATGCGAGAATCATTGGAAGTCGTCGGTCGCTTTCGAATCGATCTGAAAGCTGAACGGGGCTGCATCTATGGACTCTATCGAATCGAAGACGCCACGGTGATGAAGCGGTAGTCGCGGATCAGCAGATGACCTCGCCAATCGACCGAAACTCAACCTCGGGCCGCAACCAACTGTGTCAGATAGGAATTTGAAACGCTGTGCATGCTGGCGTTAAATGCTCTCAGATTTTCACTGACACTGTTGATGAACCACAGCGCGGTCTTGGCCAATGGCATTCCCTTCAGCCATTCCTGTTCCAGCAAGAGTTCGACTTCACCGTCCAGGCTCGTCAGTCCAATGGCGCTCTCTTTCAGGGTGAATTGACGCGGGACCGCGTGCCGGTAGCCGCTGGCGAAGGGAACGACTCGCACGACAGGATCTCCGCTAGCGGACCACATCGTCGTCCGATTGCCGCACTTCGAGTTGAAGAACGCATTGGCAAATTCGGCATCGCCAGGACGCGGAGCACCGTATGTGAAGACACCCCGCACCGGCGGGAGGTTCGGGTCGAGCATCAGTCGGCTGGCCGTAATAAACGCCAGCGCACCACCCAGGCTGTGGCCGCAAACAAACAGCCGCGTTCCCTCTTCGCGAACCTGATTGATATAACGCGTCACATGCTGATAGACCGAATCAGACGCCGCGTGAAATCCAGAGTGAATCAATCCAACACCCACTGGATTCGGAATCAAGCGACCATTCAGATCCGTCCCCCAGTCCGCAAACTTTTGCTCGGTGCCACGGAACGAGATCACGATGTCTTTGTTCCAGCGGCAGAGCAGGGCCTGGGTATCGGTCTTGTTTTCCGAATTGTGCTCGTTGAGTCGCAATTCGTTCTGCAGTTTCTCGAGTCCCGGTTCGTTCATCACCGATTTGTCGAGATAGGCTGCGGCCGCGAGTCTGGCGAAAAGAATGGACTGATCCAGCAAGTCACTCGTGATCAAATCGCTTGTTGCCATCCGTGAGATCCATAGTTGATATCCGTCCTGATTGCCGCACTGTCGATAAAGATACTCGCCGCGTGCTGGAGGTCAATCGGGACGACTCACTTGCAACGAACGCATCAGAATGGCCAAGGCAGTAACACGGCGTGGTGCTGGAACAGCACGGCTCGGCCCGCTGCACCCACAGCCGGGGTGAAGAACAACATGAAGACGTAAAAGCCAAGCGGGGGCCAGACAAGCAGACCGCACGACAGGCTGACGATCAACCAGGCATTTTTGCGTTTTCGGTCGGCCCAGGAATAAGCCCAGCCAATCAGGACGCGGGCCGGATAAATGGATACCACGAAGATGGGGGTCAACATCCAGCGCATATCCTGCGGCATTTCAAACAGCTTGAATAGATACAGCGGCAATGCCATCGCATACATGACGATCAGGGATAACAAAAGAACGATGGGGGCTCGACGAAACAACGAATAGACCTTGCCCAGTTCGAGGAACGCCTTCATCCGGTGCTGGGCGGCAAAGTTCGCCTGCAGGAAGGGGACCACGCTGAGGGCGCAGACGAGCATCACCCCACCCAGCAGTGTCACCAGAACCTGTCCCGGCTTCGATGTATCCTGCAAGGCGCTGAACAGAGCAGTCGGAATCAGCAACCAGGCGAATGCTCCAAAAAAGCCGCGAACGCCTAAGGAGAAGTGGTGACGCAGTCGAAGCGCGGCGATGAATTCTCGTACGGCGACGCCGGCCGTCTGCGCGTAGTCGCCACTCATCAAGCGGCGAACCAGCCAGAGGCCATTCAGGGGAGTCGGCCAAAAGAACAGACCCAGGCGGCCACCACGAGCGATCGCGAGAACCAGGTGAATCGCGACGCCGACAGCGAACACCGCCAACCCGATGCGCCAGGCGATGGCGACACCTGACCTTGGTGCAATCAGTTCCGCATCGCCTGCGGCATCAGCGACGATTTGCACCAGCTTGCACCAGATCCAAGTCCCTAACGCAATGCCGCCTAATTTGGGAGCCAGAGGCAAGAGTGGCATGGCAAATCGGAGCTTGCCCGTTCTGGCGACACGCCCTTCGGCTTCCAGCAGATAGCCCAATGCCAGGAAATTGAAGATCGGAATCGCTGCGAGAAAAGCCAGCAGTGCAAACAAGCTGACGACACCGAACAAGACCTCGAACACCCAATATCCCGCTTTGAGCGGATTGCGTAGCAGATGCGGGCACGGGGGCAATGAATCGAACGAGAAATAAGAATCTTCGGCGACGACATCGGGTTCGGCGTTTGCCGCCGACAACTGCGACTCGGACTCCCCAGCGTTCACGTCAGCAGATTCAGATGGATCGCGCACCAGATCGGTCACGTCGATCGCGACGCCACTTTCTGGTCCCGCCAGTTCAGCAAACTCGATCGATTCAGGCTCGGCAGTCTCCGGGCCGGTCGATTGGTTCGTCGTTGTCGCCGAACGAGGGATCACAGGTCCTACTTCCAGAAACGGATGCTAGAATCGTTGCCAGCAGTCGACTTTCTCTATGAGCGAGAGAGCAACTGGTATCCAATCTCTCCAAATTACCCCGCGGACGCCACCAAGGTTGCAATCTGCC
>CBIHQO010000360.1:0-6909 GCA_966211735.1 uncultured Schlesneria sp. | reverse complement strand
CGAAACGCACGGCGGCAAGCATCACCCCGCCGACTTCGCACTCTGGAAGGGTTCCAAGGCCGGAGAACCAGCCTGGGACAGCCCCTGGGGACCAGGTCGTCCCGGCTGGCATATTGAATGTTCAGCCATGGCCAAGAAAATCCTCGGTGATTCGATCGACATCCACGGCGGCGGCCTCGACCTGATGTTCCCACATCACGAGAACGAACTCGCTCAATCCGAAAGCTGCACCGGAAAGCCGTTCGCGCGCTACTGGATGCACAACGGCCTGATGCAGGCGAGTGGCGCAGCCGGCAAGGTCGGTGGCGGCCACGACAAGCACGGCGACAAAACGGCTGATTTGACGGCAGCCAAAGAAGCCCAGGAAGCCAACAAGCTGGCCGGTTCTAAGGGAGCCGCCTCTGTCAAGGAATTGTTTGCCAAGCACGATCCGGAAACAATTCGCTTCTTCCTGCTGGCGACTCACTATCGCAGCCCGATCGACTTCAGCGACGAACGCATCGCCGAAACCGGCAAGAGCCTCGAAGGCTTCTACCGTCTTTTCGAAACCTACGAGCGCGTTGCCGGACAGTCATTTTATGCACTCAAACCAAGCGCTGTCCGCAGCGACAACACGCCGCTCTCGGGCGAACCAGCCGCTTACTTCGCAGAATTGAATACTCTGCGACAGCGCTACCTGGAAGCCATGGACGATGACTTCAACACCGGTGGAGCCGTCGGCGTCCTGTTTGACCTGCGAAAGACACTGAACGCTTTCATCGGCGATCACAAGCTGGATACCGCAGCCGCCGACAAATCCAAGTTGCCTGCCATCACGGCCGGGATGCTGCTGCTGAAGGAACTGTCGTCGATTCTGGGCGTCTTCCGTGACGCGAGGAAGAAGGCCGCGTCAGCCGACGATGGAACAGTCGACGGCCTGATGCAACTGGTCATCCAGATCCGCGCGGACGCTCGTAAGAACAAGAACTTCGCGGTCGCCGACTTGATCCGCAACAAGCTCAACGAACTGAAAATCACACTCGAAGACCGCACCGACCAGACGCTGTGGCGGAAGAACTGAAGCCAGTAACGAGAGAGAAAAGAGGAAAGTAACGAGGGAAGAATTCCTGCCTCGTTACTTTCATCTCGTCACTTTCATCTTTCCTCTTCTTCCAGTACCCCGATCATCGGCAGATGCCGGTAATCGTCGTTGTAGTCCAGGCCGTAGCCGATCACGAATTCGTTGGGGATACGGAAGCCATGATAGTCGGGTGTGATCTCAACCTGACTGCGTCCATCCTTCCATAGCAGCACGGCTGTCTGGATCGATGCTGGACCGGCGCTGGCGAGTTCCTGTTGTAAACGCACGATCGTTCGACCGGTGTCGAAGATGTCGTCGACCAGCAGGACGTCGCGGCCGGTCAGATCCGGCATCAGACTGGTGCCGACCGTGAGTTCGCCCCCTTCGGTCGTCGCGCCGCGATAGCTGGAGGCCTGCACAAAGCCGACCCGGTGCGGGACACTGATCGATCGCATCAGGTCGGCGACGAATATCACGCTCCCATTGAGGACACCCAACACAGTCAACGGACGGTTCTGATAGACTGCGGAGATCTGCACCCCCAACTCGGCAACCCGAGCAGCGATTCGATCAGCGGTAATCAATGTGTACATCTCGGGATGCCATTCATCTCGAAGTTGGAACGCTCCACGCAACAAATACACCGATCCCCTTGGAAATCAGGTGGCGGCGTGCGTACCTTACCTTGATAACGCTTCGTTTGCATGCTCTCGCCATTAAGGAACTCGTCGTGCCCTGGTCGTCGGATACTCTTTCAGGGAAACCTGCTGACATTTTCACTCCTGAAGGATCCGAACCAGCGAGCGGCGCGGTCGTCTTCCTGCACGGTTACGACGGCGTGACGATTCGCGACAACCCTGCCTATACCAGCGAGTTGATTCGGCATCGCCTGGCCTGCATTTGTCCCCACGGACCGGAATGCTGGTGGACAGATCGCCTGTTCCAACCGTTCGATACGACGCAGAGCCCGATTGATTTCCTCGCTCAGCAACTTCCCGAATATTGCCTCAGCAAGTGGGGCATCGAACCGAGCCGCATCGGCCTCACCGGTATTGAAATGGGAGGGCAGGGTGCCCTGCAACTGTCCTACAGGCACGCTCGCAAGTTCACGATTGTCGTCGCGGTTTCGCCAAAGGTCGATTTCGAAACGTGGTACGGACACGGCACGTCGCTCGATCAGATCTTTCCGGACCGCGAGGCCGCCCGGCAAGCGACGGCGATCTTGCATATCCATCCGCTCGACTGGCCCAAGCACCAGTTGCTGCTTTGCGATCCGGCGGATCACTACTGCATTGACGGGACAATCACTCTGGCCAGCAAACTGTCGTCGACGGGTCTTCCGTTCGATACCGATTTCCAAACAACCCATGGTGGCTTCGGCTGGGCCTACGCTAATGCGATGGCACCGCGCGTGATCGAATTCATCGCCAAACAGCTGCCTTGAAACGAAAAGAGCCTCGGACAACCGCAGTCATCCGAGGCCTCTTCGAAAAGATTTTTTAGCGAACGCGCTCACGAATTGTCGTCCCGAATGGACCGTTGTGAACGTGGACGCGACTGTAGTGCGGTCCGGGAGTGGGGCCATACACTCGCGTGACCTGCGTAAAGTTGTTCGGCAGGGCTCGGGTCCTCTGTTGCACATAGTTCGGACCATACAGCGGAGCCGGGACCGCATAGACAGGCGGGGCCACGACGACTGGTGCCGAATAGACGGGCACGCTGTACGCCATCTGCACGATGGGGCTCGGAGCGACATAGACGGGCCGCGCGTAAACAGGAGGTGCGTACACCGGTGTCGCATACACAGCAGCCGAGCTGTACAAGGGAGCTGAACTGTAGACTGGTTCGGAGTAGTACGCCGAAGTCACAGCCGGACTAGGTGCCACCGCCGCGTACGGCGATCCCGGAACATAGACGCCGCCGCTTCCCCCATAGGCTGAGACGACCTGAGCCTGCGCCGTCTGAGCCGCCACCACTGTCATTGCCATTGCCAGAATCCATCGACTCATCATCTGATCCTTTCAAGCAGGGCAGTGATGCGAAGGTCGCTGCTGCGACAGGAGGCGTGCCCTGATTGGCTAAATTATATCGATTGGGCAATCTGAATAGCTATCCACTGCCAGGCTGTTGGCTATTTTTCAGGCTGCAGCACCGGGTAGAGAATCGCGGCTTTGCGCGCGGCATATTCGACACCAAACCGAATGGCATCCAGTGGTGCACAGCCCGACGAAATCTTGGCAGCAATCGCGGCAGTCAAAGAATCCCCGCAACCAATCGGGTTCACCACACGTACGGCTGGTGGCGGTATCCGCTCCAACCCCGACGGCCCCAGCACCAACAGCGGATCGGGGCCACCACTGACGATCACCCACTGAGCGCCCAGTTCGCGTACCTCGGCCATCGCTTCGATGACGGCCGTTTCCGTCTCCAGCGGCCGTCCAACTGTCATCGCTAACTCTTCGCGATTGGGCTTCACCAACAGTGGCCGCAACGGCAGGCATGCGACAAGCTCCTGCCCACGCACATCCATGATCGCAGGGGCCGTCGTCCGTTCCAACAACCGGCGATAGAAGTCATGCGGCGTCTGCTTCGGGAGCGACCCACTGAGCACCACCAACGTTGCCGCTCGCGATTCTTCTGCGAAGGCCTCGCGATATTGATTCAATTCCCGTTCGGTCAGCGGCGATGAGTTTTCGACGAGCTCCGTCGTTGTCCCGGTCGCCTCATCGAGCAACGTCGTGCAGACGCGTGTAGATGCCGCAATCGACAACCATCGCGCAGCAATGCCGCGTTGAGCAAAATCGTCATTGATCTGAGTCCCTGTGTGGCCACCGATCGGACAAAGCGTCAGTGAATCGGCCTGCAGGTGATGCAGAGCCGCGCCGACATTCAGCACCTTTCCCGATCCGCACCACAGACTCTCTCGCGCGCGATTCACCTCACCCGTGGTCAATCGGTCAAACGACAGAATCTGTTGCCATGCAGGTGTCAGTCCAGCTGCCAGAATCACCAGAGTTGCTCCAACAGAGCATGCAGTTCGTCGTCTGAAACGTCGCGCGGATTGCCGCTCATGCTATTCCCACGCGAACCCGCCACCAAGCCTTGCAGTTGCACTCGTTTGACATCGATGTCGCGCAGGCGTTCAGGAATCCCCACACTTCGACAGAGTTGCTCGATGCGTTTGATGAAGCAATCGGCAGCCAACGCATCCCGGCTATTCGATTGATCAAACAGGCGTTCCAATTCCGCGAGTCGAGTTTGACTGACTTCGCGATTGACTCTCAGTGCCGTCGGCAACATCACCGCACACGCCAGCCCATGCGGTACCTGGCACGTCACGCCCAATGCCGCCGCGACGCCATGAGCCAGTCCCAGTCCTGAGTTCGCCAGCGCCATCCCTGACAGTAGGGCCGCCTGCGACATCGCCTCTCGCGATTCCCGCAACGTGCCGTCGGCAACCACAGCAGCCAACGCCGGAACGGCCAGTTGCAGCCCCTGTCGACTGAGCGCCTGAGGAATCGGAGCGGCACGGCGCGAAATATAGCTCTCGATCAATTGCGTGATCGCATCCATCCCCGTGTACGCAGTCGTCGTCGCCGGCACCGTGACCGTCAATTCAGGGTCGATCAAAACCAGCCGCGGCACCATCAGATCGGAACGTAAGCTCTTCTTATAGGGCTTGCTCGATGAATCTCCGGCCGTTGCATTCGAGGAAATCACCGAGTTCTTGGTCGCTTCGGCTCCGGTCCCTGCTGTCGTCGGTACGGCAATAAATGGCAGCGGTGGCTCGGTGATCTGCAATCCGCGGCCGACTCCTTCAAGATAGTCAACGACCGAATCGGCCTGTCGATTGGTTGCCAGAGCGGCCGCGGCCTTGGCGAGATCGATCGCCGATCCGCCTCCGATCGCAATCACGACATCACCGGCGGTTGGATTTAATGCTCGGAACGAGGCCGTCAGTCCATCGACATCGCGAACTTCCGGCTCCCGCGATTCGACCGGGAACCCCAGCACCTGCAGTCCTGCCGACCCCAGATCCGCCACTACCCGATCGATCACACCGGTCCGTTCGAGCGTGCGGCTTCCCGATACCAGGAATACTCGCTGCCCTAACGTCGCAGCCAATGCTCCCAGGTCAGCACGCCTGCCCCAGCCGAAGACAATCTGCCGGGGTGCAAGAAACGAATAGTTCATGGTCGTCGATCATGTGGAAGTCATTCGAACCGCAGTCCGTCAGTAGACATCAACCCGTGAATTCGTTGCCAACTTTGCGAGCTCGCTGTGGCTTGTCGACATCGATCCCCAAGGCCATTCCTGCCTCGACCAGCAGATTCCATCCCGCAGCCAACTGCACGAATCCCGCTAAATCCCCGGCATCGGGAATGGTTACGGTCGGGAACATCGTCGGGCGAGACGAAATTGCGATCACGGTCAGACCCACGCCCTTCACCAGCACGTCGTAAAATTTCTGCTCCGACTCTTCATAGGGATCAATCCAGACCACGACATCGTCCGCCTGCATGATCTCTTCGATCCCATGGACGGCATACGTTCCCTCAAGGTAGTCGCTACGCTTCCGAGTGATCTCATTCGTCTTGAGCGTTAGTTCCTCAGCCACGCCGTCGTTTCGACCGGCGAAGTAAATGGCACCCGCTTTGGCCAGCTTCGCCGTGATCGCTGGATCAATGGTCTGCGTCAGCGCCGTTCGAACTTGATCCGCCAGCAACGGCAGTCGCGAGGCCAGCGTCGGCTGTCCGGCAATCGCTTCGACCAAAGCTCGGCAGAACAGCGCCTGTTCGACGACACTCTTCGTCGCAGCCACAGCCCCCTCTTTGCCACACTTCAAGACATGGCCGCGGGCGGCCAGAGCTTCCAGCGGCGAATCTGGCATCGCCGTGAGGCTATATCGAGCGGCATGCTCCGATCCCTTCAGGTCGTTGAACAGCCGAATCACCTCGGCAGTGCGCCCCGAATTCGACATGCCCAACACGGACCAGTCCTTCAAGCAATACTGCTGCGATTGCCGCCCCGCTTCCGTATGCAGCACACACGGCCATCCCTGCTGTCGTGACTGCATGATCGCCGCTTTGGCAGGGAACAACCGGCTGGAACCTTCACCCGTGAAGAGTAGTCGGCCAGTCGCCGCGATCTCGGCCGCCGTGGCATTCACCACGGTCGGGTCGAACGTCTTGATCACGTCCGCCGTAGAAAGCATGTCTCGCACAAGATTGCACTGTGAATAGGGAGCTCGATCAGCGATCACGATTCAATTCCTCATCAATGTTGCCAGCGAAGCGGCGGCAATCTCTGAATGATAACAAAGACCGGCGTCAATCAGGCTTTCGCCTTTTTAGCGGCCAGCGACGAATAGCTTGGCAGTGGTCCCACCAGGGGAGCGGCATAATCCAGAAACGCCTTCGTGACGCCAAATCCATCCTTCGTGATGAAGTTATCTGGCATCGGGCGCTCGTGGTTCGCCACTTCACTTAGTGAAATCGTGCCGAAGTCGATCGCGTAGGGCTCACTGGCCTTATTAGTGCGTTTCATCGTCACCATGACCCCACCTTCGCCGCGAGCCGCCAGCTTGACCGCTTGCTTGCCACAGGCAAATGCTTCATCGAAGTCCAGCTTGCAACCACGATCGGCCGCACACATCGGCAGAGACTCGGTGACCTGGAACTCACCGCGCCAGCCGAATTCGTCAGCGATCATGCGATGCAGCATCATCGCCGCACTCGTGCCACCCATGGCTCCGAATTCCACATTCCCGAATTTGTCTTTCGTCTGTGAAACACTCACGGGAGATCCATCAGCGTTGGTCAACCCTTCACCACAGACGATGCTGGCAA
>CBIHQO010000359.1:0-6946 GCA_966211735.1 uncultured Schlesneria sp. | reverse complement strand
GCTGCGAGTCGTACTGGGTGATCGGTAGGCGGCTGTAAATATCGTGATAATTGTGAAGCGCCAACCCGATCTGCTTGAGATTGTTTTTGCACTGCGTCCGCCGAGCAGCTTCCCGCGCCTGTTGAACGGCGGGAAGTAACAATGCAATTAGCACTGCGATGATCGCAATGACGACGAGTAGCTCGATGAGCGTAAATGCACGACGTGCACGTGGAAAATGCCGCATACCATCACCTTTGACTTAGAGACACAGAGGCCAGACAAGCAAGTCCGTCGAGCTTTGGCTGTGCTTAGGGCAATGGCTATTTGCGTGCGGAAACGGGCACCTATTCTACAAAATCTCGACGGCAGTTCCACACTTCAATGTTTCGGGCGTCCGAAACAGTCTTCCGGCCCGAACATTCCGTGCGGTGAACTCTCTGAATCCGCCGTCACCGTCAGGATTTCTTGCTCTTTTTCACAGGTGCCGTCAGCAGATTGATGAAGTCGGCGAATGAATTGGCGACATCGATCAAGCGATCGTTTTCTCGCCGCATCTTCACGCTGGGTGGCTGCGTGTCATAACACAGATAAACAGGATCGAAATCAGTTGTTATCGCGATTGGTATCGCCGTCTTCTCTAAGTATCCTCGCCAATTGCTCGTCTCTTCCCACAATGAATTGGCAGCATCACGATCATCGATATCGCTCAAGAAGTAGAAGCGATCGATTCGGTACGACTTCTTCCCGCCGGAGTTTTGGGGAATGAAGGTATTCAGTTGCGAAGCGCCACCGTTACTGAATCGAAGAAACGTCAAATAGTCTGCCGGTAAAGTCAGGCGAAATCGGGCTTCGAAATCTTTGATATCGGCTGCGGTGGGATACCCTCCCGGGGGATCCACCAGCTTCAGATCTCGCAGGTCGCGCCCACCGACATAGCATGGCTGATCCGATTCAACCGACACATGCAGTGCGGTCTCAGGTTCCAGCAGGTCGATGAAATCGCCGAATGAATCTGCGACGTGAATTAGGGCCGGTGCCTCGTCGTGGATGCACAGCACCACGCTGGGGGGATCATTGTCGTACAACAACAGAATCCCATCATCGTCCGTCGTTTGAGCGATGGCGATGACATTGCGACCGGTGGCCTGACGCCAGACCTCGGTGGAATCCCACATCCCATCCGCGTCTTTTTTGTCGCCATTCAGGAAACAGAATCTATTCACGACATGAGGTGACGGTTCTTTGATTGCTTGTGGCTGAAAGGTGGCAGGTTCGGGACTGCCACCGTTCTTGAATCGCAGCAAGGCGATCAAATCCTGCGGCAAGCGTACACCGAAGTGAGATTCAAAATTCTGAATATGCACTTCCGTGGGTCGACGAAGAGTAGCACCACGAATCTTCAGTTCTTCCAGGTTTCGCATCAATGTCTGTCCAGCAATCGCGAGCTTACGTCTTTGGCGGCTTCCGGCGCATCGGCGGGCTGAGCTTATTCTGGGCGACCCAGACCTGCAGATAAGGGATCTCGGCGGTTCCCAAACCGACCGACCGGGCCAGCGAATTCCAGTCGGTGTGCAGGCAGTGCTTCCCTTCCCGCATGCTCCATTGCTGCTTCAGCTTTGACGCATACCGCTGAATCTTGAACTCGGCAGCGCTCTGCCGTTGCATTTCGGATTTTTGCTTGTCGATGGCCATGAGCTACTCCGTTAATTCACTGAGTTGCGACGGTGATAAAAGATGTATTTCTGAGCGGGGCGGCGTCAGCCCCCTGGCCTCTTCGGGCATCGGCCCAACGTACGAAATTAGTGAAACAAATCGAACTGGATCATTGACGTGAGTCTTGACTGTGGGGGGGGGGCCCGGCCCGCGCCGCGCCGTTGGTTCTTGGCGCCCCCCCCCACCCCCGCGCCGCGCCCGCCCCCCCCCCCTCCCAAAGACTACCGTCTCTCCCTCATTCTATCCAACAGGTCTAGCCCAGTGATCGCGGTATTCACGGGTCAACAAGGCTGCGGCCTGCACATCATCGGCAATCTGTTCCTTGGCTGGATCGAAATTCAGGACTCGGCCGCAACGAGTCGCGATGTTGGCCAGGTGACACAGCGCTGTCGACAGATGGTTGATCTCGATGTCAGCGTTTGGCTTCGCCCCGCTCCGAATGCATTCCAGGAAGTTGTGATGATGAGCCGCCAGGTCCGGACCGCCGCCGGTGGACTCTTCGATCAGCTTATTCCGTGGGCCGAAGATCTGATACTTCCCGGTCTTGCCCAGGATCAGCATGCCGTCAGTCCCATAGTAGGCGTCGCCGTTTTCGAATCCTTCCTGAACATAAGGCGACCAGATCCGCTGTTCGAAGATCAGCTGCTTCGGCTTGCCCGATTTCGTCGCGCCGGCGTACTCGAAGGCGACGTACTGAGTATCAGCATGCTGTTGATCGTCGTCGAAATAACTCTTGCCACCGAGGGCCATGATTCGATTGGGATGCGTCTCGACCCCCAGACCCCAGCGAGCGATATCGATATCGTGAACGCCGTCGTTCCCGATGTCGCCGCAACCAAAGTCGTACCACCACCGCCAAATGCCAGGCAGGAAGTTCGCTTGATAAGGTCGATATTTGACCGGACCCAGCCACAGCTCATAGTCCAACGTCTTCAGTGGCTCTGACGGCTGCTGCTTGCCGATCGATCCACGACGCTGGCTGTTCCAGGCCTTTGCGACCAGCACCTCGCCGATCACGCCCGATTTCAGCTTGTCCATCGCTTTGATGATATGTGCGGTACTGCGGCTTTGCGTCCCGACCTGCATCACAACCTTGTTGCGACGAGCCGCCTCGATCATCAACCGCCCCTCTCGCAAATTGTGCGAACAGGGTTTTTCCACGTAAACATGCTTGCCCGCGTTGGCCGCCAGAATCGCAGCGGGGGCGTGCCAATGATCAGGCGTCGCTATCCAGACCGCCTTGATCGTCGGATCGTCCAGAACCTGACGCATGTCCTTCACGATCTTGGGAGCGGTCCCCGACCCCTTCGTGACGGCCTCTGCTGCTTTCGCAGCTCGTTGCTCATCAACATCACAAACATAGGCGACTCGAACCGCCGGGTTGGTCGACAGCAGATTCGTATGGGCCGTCCCCATCCCGCCGGGGCCAATCACCGCGACCGGCATCCGATCGGCTTCCCCTTTCGGCTTGTCCTCGGCGTCCGAGTGAGACGCAAACAGCCACGCGGCCGTCGCGGTGGCCGCCATCGTCGTGGCAGATTGCTCGATGAATTCACGGCGCGTATTCGTCATGAGCGACTCCTGAGCGAGATCACGGGATCGATACTGATGCCAGTTTGCCATCGTAGTCATGGTGATTCCGGCCAGCAATGAGCCGGTTCCTTCCGCAGAACAGGGAATAAGCTGGCACAGCAGCGATTGTTCGACGCTACAATGGTCGCGCTGAATAACAGGTCTCCCGATGCCAGGTGTGCTCTCATGAGATTTGCAGGAATTCGAAATCAACTTGGAAGTGGGCGGTTCCACAATGTCGACAGCACACTCCGAGTGCTGAGTTCGGCACACGGAATGTGCCGTCTACTATGTCTTTTCATCCTCTTTGTCGCCGCCCCGCGCAACGCACGCGCCCAAGAATTCAAACTCCCCTTCACCGACCCTTCGAAGATGTTTGAGCAGGCTTTCGGGGAGGACACCGAGGCCGAACGCAAAACTCTCGAAAAGATCGAAGTCTCATTTGCCGATGAGCAACAACTTGGCAAGCAGATCCTGCAATCCGGACTGGCATCTTTGAAGGAAGCAGGGATCTCGGTCGAGTCGAAAGGTCGCGATGTCGAATACCTGGAAAGCCTCGTGGCGACGCTCCAGCCGTACATGCGGAATAAGGATCGCTACAAGTCGATCAAGGTGATGGTCGCTCGATCGTCGAAGATCGACGCTCGTTCGTGCCCCGGCGGGACACTGATCTTTTTCGAAGGACTGCTCGACAATGCCGGCAGCGAAGCGGCACTGGCGGTCATCGTTGGGCATGAACTGTCACATCTGGATCGGGGCCACCAACTGTTGCCGATCAAACGAGTGAAGATGATGGAGAAGACGTTTTCGTCCCCTCAGAACATGTCGCAGTTCATGCAGTTCGGCCCGAACATGACCAAGATGTGGGCTCGGCCGTTTCGTCCCGAGGACGAACGTGACGCCGATCGCGACGGCGCGGCATGGGCCTACGCCGCCGGCTATGACCCGCGCGAGATGGCCAAGCTGTTCCCCAGGCAGGGAGCGAAAGCCCCGAACGCCGAGGGGATGCCCTGGGCCACGTTCTTTCGATCGCACCCCTACAACCACGAACGCCAGCAGGCCGTCATGAAGCAGTACACTCAACTGCAGAGGGAAAACCCGCAGGCCGATCTGTTTATCGGTCAAGATAACCTGAAAAACCGGTTTACACGAAAGCAAACCGAAGACGCCAGGAAGTAGCCTCGCTACTGTTCACGAACCGGTTCGTTGCCCTTCTCCCCGCCGACCGACTACAGTAGTGTGCATCAACGTTGGTCGATCTCTTCTGCGTAAGCTACTACGAGGTTTGGAATGCGAACGGTTGTCGGAGCACTGGTCTTTTGCATCTGCACAACGGCATTGGCAGATGAAAACTGGAATCAGTTTCGTGGCCCGCGCGGCGACGGCACGTCGACCGAGAAAGGTCTGCCGGTCGAGTTCGCGGAAGGTTCGCCGTCAATCGTCTGGAAGACCGCGATTCCCGGTCGAGCCTGGTCATCGCCCGTCATCTGGGGCAAGCAGATCTGGCTGACGAACGCACCGGAAATTCAGAACACAACGAAAGAGAAGCCCAAGCTCGATAAGCCACTCGATTTCTCTGCCGTCTGCGTTGATCTCGATAGTGGCAAGATCATTCATGATCTGAAGCTGTTTGCGACCGATACGCCACAATTTACGCATACAACCAACAGTTACGGGTCGCCCACCCCGTTTATTGAAGAGGGGCGCGTCTACATCCATTTCGGTGCCTATGGCACAGCTTGTCTCGACACACAAACCGGAGCCAGGATCTGGGAACGAACCGACCTTCAGTGCGACCATTTTCGCGGTCCCGGCTCCTCACCGGTTGTTTATGGCGACCTGCTGTACCTCACGTTCGATGGCTATGATCAGCAATACATCATCGCCTTGAATAAGTTGACCGGCGAGACGATCTGGAAGAAGGATCGTAACATCGATTTCGGCACAACAGACGGCGATGCCAAGAAGGGCTATTCGACGCCGATCTTGATCGATGTCGAAGGTCGAAAAATGTTGATCAGCCCGTTTGCTGCCGCGACGATCGCCTATGACCCACTCCATGGCGATCCGATCTGGATGGTGCGTCACGGCGGGATGAACGCTGCCGGACGGCCCCTCTATGGGAACGGATTGCTGTTCATCAACTCGGCAGACGGGCCCAATCCGCTGATTGCCGTACCGCCGACGGGCGCAGGAGAAATTACGAAGAATATCGCCTGGCGAACGACCAAATCCGTTCCCAAACGCTCATCGCAACTGTTGATCGGCGATCTGCTCTTCATGATGAATGACGGTGGCGTGGCGTCATGTCTGGAGGCCAAGACCGGCAGAGAAATCTGGACCAAGCGATTGCCAGGCGAATACTGGGCGTCGCCGCTCTATGCCGATGGATTGATCTACTGCCTCTCGCAACAAGGCCATGTTCCCGTCTTCAAAGCATCGGGAGAATTCGAATTGGTAGCGGACAACAAGCTGGACGAGGGCTTCGTCGCTTCACCTGCTGTGGCTGGTAAGTCGTTGATCCTGCGGTCGAAGGGACATCTCTATCGGATCGAGAAACGGTAGAGGTCGCTCATTACCACCGTCGAAAGATGTCCGCGACAGGCGTGAACTCGAACTCGTCGTCCAACGGAAAGATCGGGCGCTCACACTTGGTGTGTCCCAGACCCTTGACGTTCGCGCTTGTTGAACCAGGCGCGTCGACATTGATCTGTTTCGCACACCAATCCGCAAACATGTGGTGTTCGCAATGCGGCGACTTCACGATCACCATGTTGAAGCGACGAGGATCCTGGCCGTGGGCATAGAACCAGGATCGATCGAATAGACTGACCGGTCGAGACCCCACGATCAGCGTGATATTGTCCGCTTCCAGAACGGCAGTATTGCCCGAGTCCCATGGCCAGCCAAACGATTCACTATTGAATTTGCCATCGGACAGCATTCGGACCTTGGCGCTGATTGGCAACGGTTGAAATCGTCGGGGATCGACAGCCCCTCCAACCGTCGTCTGGATCGTGGCGCCGATCCCCGCGTCAAACGCTTGAGCGACAGCGGCCGGATCGACGATCGGAGCCAGCACGCGACCTCGATAACCCTGGCGGATCACCTCGCGAATGATCGCATTGCTATCCCCCGACGCACCCGAACTGGTGGCGTCCGCAGCGTCCATCAGCACCACCGTTCCCGTCGGCGTCTCCGCTGCCAGACGCACACTGTCAACCAAGCTGGTCAGCGGCACTCGCATCTTGTCGTGATGCCTCCAGAAGATGTTGGCCAATTCAAGCGCCTTCTCTTTTGCTGCTGACTCGTCTCCATCCATCACCACAAAACTATTGGTGCGCAACTCGGGAACATCCGTAAAGGGATTGCCCCACATCACCGCTGCCGACAGGCCTCCGGTGCTGGATTCCACCTGCTGAGCCAGTTGAATGCACTCGCGGATCGAACCTGATTCCGTGATCAACTCGTCGCCCCGGACCAGAGCCGGGATCTTCACTCGCGCGGTAACGGGACGATAATTCTCGGTCAGAATCTTCATCAGCGCTCGCGCCGAGCGAACGCCCGTCTCGAAGAAGTCGACATGCGGATAGGTGTGAAAGGCCACGACGACATCGCTATGAGTCAGCATTCGGTCCGTCAGTACGCCGTGTAGATCGAGGGACACGACGAACGGAAT
>CBIHQO010000358.1:0-6955 GCA_966211735.1 uncultured Schlesneria sp. | reverse complement strand
GGTTTAAAACAACAATGCGCAGTGGCATCTGCGTAGTGTGCCCAAGTCCGGCGGCGGTGTAAATCGAACGTATCGCTTCCGCCCATTCTGGCGCCGACAGCTTCTGTGAGCCAGCGAATACTCGATCGCACCCGAATCTGTTATTCTTGATTGGCGACTGGTGAGCAGATCGCCAGTAACGAATGTGAAATGGAACTTCGCATGGAATTGTCGCGATGAATCAACCGTCAGCCGGAGATGCCGAACACCCGCCGGAAGCACCTGCATCGACAGGTGCAGATCGCAAACCACCGGTCGATGCCGCCGAGCGTGTCTGGCTGGGTTTCGACCTGGGTGGCACGAAGATGAACGCCGTCCTGTTCGATCGAAAGTTCGAAGTGCTGGCTCGTCGCAAAAAGAAGACGCGCGGCGCCGAGGGTGCTGCCGCAGGAATCGAACGGATTCGATCGTCGATCGAAAAGCTGCTGGAAGAAAGCAAAGTTGAGCCTAACCGGTTGGGCGGGATCGGAGTCGGTTGCCCCGGCCCACTCGATCTAAACGAAGGCGTGATCCTGGCGGCACCTAATCTGGGGTGGCGCGACGTGCCGCTCAAAAAGATTCTGGAAAAGGAATTTGGCTGTCCAGTCTGGATCTGTAACGACGTCGATGCTGGCGTGTACGGGGAATATCGATTTGGTGCTGCTGTCGGCGCCCGTACGGCCCTGGGAGTCTTTCCGGGGACAGGCATCGGCGGTGGCATGGTTTACGAAGGAAAGATCTTCCGCGGCAAGAAATCGAGCTGCATGGAAATCGGTCATATCCCGGTCGTCGTCGACGGAGCGATCTGTGGATGTGGTCGACGGGGTTGCCTTGAAACCGTCGCCAGCCGACTGGCGCTTTCAGCGGAAATCGCGAAGGCCGCTTATCGCGGTCAGGCACCTTATCTGCTGCGCGTCGCAGGAACCGACCTCGCCAATATCCGTAGCGGTACGATTAAGGAATCGATCGAGGGTGGTGACGAGGTCGTCGAAGGGATCTTAAGAGACGGCGCTAAACTCCTGGGGATGGCGCTGGCAGGCACCGTCAATATGCTGGCACCCGATGTGATTGTTCTGGGCGGTGGATTAGTCGAAGCGTTGCCGAAGCTGTACCTGGATGAAGTTGGGAAATCACTCTCCAAGCACGTGATGCCGTCATACGAGAAAACATTCGAGTTGAAGACCGCCAAATTGGGCGACGACGCGGGAACTATGGGCGCCGCGGCATGGGCTCGCTACTGCGTCGAGGGCTAACGCCGCGGAACTGTCATCTCCTTTCCTGACTGTACGTTTCACTCATGATCGCTGACTCAACCACTTCGACAACATCGCGAAGCACCGCCAGCCGCACCGCGGCCGTGATTGATGTGGGAACGACATCGATTCGAATGGCCATCGCCGATATCGACGATGCCGGGGATGTCCGGCTGCTGTCGTCCTTGTCGCAAGCTGTCGCATTGGGCAAGGACACTTTCACTCGCGGTTCGATTGAGAAGAGCACAATCGAAGAATGCGTGCGAGTCCTGAAAAGCTATAAACGAGTCCTGGCCGAATACGGCATCGATCGCCCTGACCAGGTCCGTGTCGTCGCCACGAGTGCGGTGCGGGAATCTCTGAACAAACTCGCGTTTCTGGATCGAATCTATACCGCCACGGGACTGCCGGTGATTCCGATCGACGAGGCGGAAGTGAACCGAGTGACCTATCTTGGTGTACAGCCGCTGCTGAAGCTTGATCCCGCGCTGGCGGCCGCTCGCACCGTGATCACCGAGGTCGGCGGCGGCAGCACCGAGTTACTGCAGGTTGAGAATGCCGATGTCCTGTTTGCTCACACCTATCGATTAGGTTCGCTGCGAATCCATCAGACTCTGGAGGCGTATCACACGTCGCAGATCGCGACGCGGCGATTGATGGAAACACAGATTCAGCGAGTCATCGATCAAATCCTTCAGCAGGTGCCCCCAGGTCAATCTCAGGAAATGGTCGTGTTGGGTGGCGACATGCGCTTCGCCGCGCAGCAACTCGTGCCCGATTGGAATCGCAATCAATTGACCCCCATCCCGCTAAGGGATCTGGAGGACCTGACAGATACGGTGCTGTCGCTGAACGAGGACAAACTCGTTCACAAGTATCACATCACCTTCCCCGATGCCGGAACCCTGGGCCCGGCGTTGCTGGCCTATGTGATGTTGGCTCGAGCGTTTCAACTGAAGCAGGTCATCGTGTCGAGCATCAACCTGCGCGACGGGTTGCTGATGCAGATGGCCACTCGCGGTGGCTGGAATGAGGATTTCAGCAACCAGGTCATTCGGTCCGCGTTGGACCTGGGTCGCAAGTTCGACTTCGATGAACCACATGCCAGGCAGGTTTCGAAGTTGTGCAAGATCCTGTTTCAGGGCTTGCGCGACGAACATCAGCTTGATCCGCGCTACGAACTGCTGTTGCGGGTCGCCGCCTTGCTGCACGAGATCGGGTTGTATATCAGCACGGGCAGTTATCACAAACACTCGATGTACCTGATTCAGAACAGCGAGTTATTTGGGCTAAGCCGTTCGGATGTGCAGTTGATCTCACTGACGGCGCGGTATCACCGACGAACCTCACCCAAGCCGACTCATACAGTCTTCACCGCTCTCAACCGAGATCAGCGGATCGCGGTTGTCAAGATGGCGGCGATGCTGCGCGTGGCTGACGCGTTGGAGGCCTCTCACGCTCAGCGGTTGCACGAACTACGATTCTCGCGAGAAAGTGGTCGACTTGTGATCTCGATCCCACAGGTTGAGGACCTGAGCCTGGAGCAACTGGCGCTGAAGCAATCGGGATCTCTCTTCGAAGAGACGTTCGGGATGCCAGTCCTGTTACGGAAGATGCGCTAGTCTGATTCATCATGGGCCGGTGAGCTGAGTCGCCTGGACCGCATTTGTTAGCCAGTCCCGCAGGTGTTCCGGGTAACATGACCATCTGCGGTGACGCCTGATCCGGCTCCGAGTGCTCTGGCAAAGCCGCCTTCTCACCGAAGACACGGCCTTTGTCGAGGACTCCAAAACTGTGGCATCCAAACTTTCTCAGGCCGCGGCTCGTGGAAAATCACGCTGTTCGGGTAATGCCTTAGCTGTACGTCCAGTCGCCATACCTTCGATCTCTGCCGTTAACTGATCCATCTCGCGCTGAACGATCCCCACGTAGTGTTGCATCTGATCGCGTGACATCTCTGCCGGGATGTCGATCGGGTGTCCCATGGCAACGTAGATCGTGCTGAATGGCTTGGGGATCAGCATGTCGGTCCAGCTTCCTTTGAACCGCCATGCTCGAGTCGCCGAATAGGCACTTGGCAGGATTCGACGGCCCAGTTGTGAGGCGACGAACACCGCCCCGGCTTTCAGTTGACGACGAGGTCCTCCAGGGCCATCAGGAGTGATGACAATGTGCTTACCGGCCGTATCATCCAAAAGTTGTCGCACCGCTTGTGCGCCGCCGCGACGACTGGATCCTCGCACCGTGCTGTATCCAAGCAGGGCCATCGCATACGCGAGATACGAACCGTCCTGATGCTGGCTAACGAGGCAGCAGGTTTTCTCTCGCAGGCCACGCGGGGCCGCGAATGTTGGAACCAGCAGTGCGTCGTGCCAGACAGACAGGATGAACTGCTCGTCCCCAGGGACCGGCACGTAGTTCAGCTTCTGCTTCTCTTCGGGCCCAATGTAGACCTTACGACACGTCGCGAACAATATTTTTGACAGGCCAACAGCGGTACCGGCAGCAACCCAAGTCAGCCAGCGACTTCGAATCCTCATTGCATCCACTCCTACGCACGACAAAGACGAGCGGAACTGTAGGAGAAAATCGATTCTGCGCGAATCCCATTCGCGGCTCGGCCGGGTAAAACACGACCCGATTGTCAGGACTGACAACCGGGTCGCGAATTTCGTCTTGCTGCGAATAAATCCTCGCATCCGAGCGACTTAGAATCCCGCGTCCAGTTTCAGCAGGCCGCCTGCTGGCTTGTCGCCAGTGTCTTTGCCGGTGCCGAAGACGGTGATGTAGAGAGCACCATCTTTGTCGAACGCCAAGGCGGTTGGACGGTCCAGGCTGATGATCTTCTTAGGCTTCACTTCTTCGCCTTCGATCACCAGTTCAAACAGTCCGCCTTGAGTGGTATCTGACCATGCAAAGTCAGTCGCATACAACTTGCCGTTGGCCCCGTAGGCCAGACCGGTGATGTCGTGCAGGCCGGTCTTGTACTTCTTGACCAGCTTCCCTTCCTTGTCGTACGTCGTCAGCAACGAATCGCCGGGAACGTTGACTTCGCCCATCTGGCCGACGACAAGTTGAGTCTTGTCTGGGCTGACAGCGATCGCCACGGGGGCGTCGACTTCTGTTGCTTCCTTGGTGGCGATGGTCGTCGTCAATTCGCCAGGCTTGCCGTCGGCGATCTTCGAAGAGACGATCCAACCCTTGGTGTCGTCGCCGTTCGAAGTGACATAAATCGCGTCATTCCAAACAACGGCTTGATAGAAGTTTCCTTCGCCCTTGTTTGTGTCGCCAGTTCCCTTGATAGGACCGAGTGTGAATTCGGCTTCGGCTTCTTTGCGTGGCTTGGCGGGCAGAGCTTCTTCGATCTTGTAGATGCGAACCAGTTCTTCCCCGTCAGGTCGGCTGCCATCAGGAACGATCAAACGATCGGTTCCCCACAACGTGCAGCCCAAGGGGCCGATGTTGTACTTTGGCCCCTTGCCGTAGATGTCAGTCGGAAAGCCTTCGACTTCCAGGTAAATCTTGCGCGTGCTGGGAACGAAGCGGAAGACGCCTTGGCGCGAGGTCACGAACACTTGACCTGTTCCCGGATGAACAGCGACACCGGAAGGATTATCCAAGTGGACGACTGCGGTCTTTGTCGCAGGTCCCGTTGGTTTGTCGGCTGCTTTCTCAGCAGGTTTTTCTTCCTTCTTTTCTTCTTCCTTCTTCTCGGCAGGCTTCTCGTCCTTCTTTTCAGCTTCCTGCGCAAAGACCGTCGGGTAACCGATAGCCATCACCAGAGATGCGGCAATCAGGCTGCAAAACATACGGCGCATGCTCACTCCATCCTTCTGTTGTCGAGACCACGGAGGCCACGAACCGTTACAACCGATTCGCGGAACGCTGCAGGGATTGCGTGGGAGGCCTTCAGGCGAATCCTATTCCCTCAGCGGACAAAGGCGTTCAAATCGTACTGAACGTCTCGCGCCAATGCAATTTACGGCCGAAGAAACGCGATACGGACTGGCAGCGGAAATGCCAGATCAGAGATTAACGCGAACCGTTGGCTAAATCTTCTGCGGGCCACCGCGAAGAGACGTCGGCGACGCCGCACCGCTTCCGTCAGGGGGGCTTCCGGTAGCGGGCTTTTCGACCTTCTCAGGTTTCGCCTGACTTGGCACCGGCTTCACCCAATCTTCCAGTGCTTGCACCTGCTGGACAGTCAATCGTTGAGCCTGCAGAATCGCGGCAACCAATGGATGGATCAAGGAATAGGCCTGCGCTGCGGCCGCCTGGGGGTTATTGAGCAGACCCGCTTTGGACTTCTTATCCGCCATTAAGTCCGTCGCATCGAATTGCTGGAATGCCAGATAGACTTTGAAGAACTCACCCTTCCACTTCGACTCATCCCCTTTAGTTTGAGGCGATTGTTGAGCGGCTTTGGCCAGTTTCAGTGCGAAAGCGGCAACCGCTTTTGTGACTGACGGCGGGTTACACGCAGCGGGAAGCGGCACACGACCCAATGATTTGGCAGCTTCGGCTCGAACAGTCCAGGTGCGTTCGTCATCGGCGAGTACCGCTTTCAGGACATCAACAACGATTGGCTTCCCCTGAACCAGATCAACATCCATTGCAGCGAGAGCCGCGGCCAGTCGCATTTGATACCACGAGTGAGCCTTTTTATTGCTCAACTCTGAGACCAGAGCCTGCGCCACTTTAGTGCGGACGGTAACGTTGGCGTTGCCCAAACGCAGGTTTCTCGCCAGTCCGTTTACGGCAACGATCTTCACGCCTTCGGGTTGATCCGGTGAAGAAATCACCTGCAACAACGGCTCGCAAACAGGAGAGTAGGCCTCCAGCTTCAGCGCGAATCTGGGGTTTTCTTCAGTGATGTTCAGTTCGCCCAATAGCAGAGCGATATGCAATCGGACGTGAAACGGCTGAGTGACGAGCAATGGCCCCGCTTGACTGACAATTTCCTGCATCACAATCTGGCGGAAACTTCTGATCGCATTCGCATTCGCTGCCTCGGGAGCCGAAGCGGCCGAGTTCAGGTCACGAGTTAGATCCTCGTGCAACTTGCTCAGTTCCAGCCGGTTCTTCTTCAGGCACATCAAGGCCAGGCGATAGCGGATCCCGTTGCGGATCAGAACTTTATCCGCGTCGCTCGATTTCGCCGTTCGCATGACGGTCTGGTATTTCGCCAAGTCCTTCTTGAGCTTGTCGATTTCGTCTTGCATCGCCAACGGTTGGTCGAGGTCCATAACCTCGGCCTTCGCGGCCGGTGGCGCGAAATCTTTGGGCAGCGTCTCTGAATCGATCTTCAACTCAGTCGGGCGCCCTTTGAGGGCATTGGGATTTGCCGCCCCCGGAATGTTTGGGTTGACCGGGCTAAGTGGCCCACCTCGACCTGGCGGCCCTGGCATTGCGGAACCGGGACCGGGTCCGCGCATTGGGCCACCACTTGAACCGTGTGCCCCACCGGGTTGCGCAAATGCGACCTGGTCAACGGCGAGACCAAGCGACACGATCGTGAGACACGCAAAACGTGAAACAGAGGCAATCCGAGAGCGGACGGGCAACGAGGTCACAGTCATGTCTCGCACGAGGCCATCCCTTAGTGTTCACGAAACCGTGCCGTGAGGAACTTTCACAAGCGATTGCGGATGGACCAATCCGACTGCATCCAGTTCCGCCTGAGA
>CBIHQO010000357.1:0-6957 GCA_966211735.1 uncultured Schlesneria sp. | reverse complement strand
TACATCGACGAACTGGTTAATCTCAAACTGAAGAAGCTGCGGATCGATCCGTCAGGCAAGTCTTCCGATGAAGCCTTCCTGCGCCGCATCTATGTCGACTTGATTGGCCTGGTCCCGACCGAAGACGAATACAACCGCTTCATGTCCAGCACCGAGCCGGACAAGCGGGACAAGCTGATCGACGAACTACTCAGCCGCAAAGAATTTACGGAAGTCTGGGTCAGCAAGTGGGCCGAATGGTTGATGATGCGGTCGTCGAATCAGACCAGCCTGAAGTCGATCACGCTCTACTACACCTGGCTTAGCGAGCAGATCGCAGACAACGTCCCCTTGGACAAGATGGTCCAGCAAATCCTGGGTGCCAGCGGCGGGACGTTCAAGAACCCCCCCACGAACTTCTATCAGATCGAACCCGATCGACTGAAGGTCGCCGAAAATGTCGCTCAAATCTTCATGGGAATGCGCACACAGTGTGCTCAATGCCATAACCATCCATTCGATCGCTGGACGATGGATGATTACTACAGCTTTGCGGCCTTCTTCGCTCAGATCGGTCGCAAGCCGGGTGAAGACTATCGCGAACAGATCGTGTTCAACTCGGGTGGTGGCGAAGTGAATCACCTGGTTGGCGGTCGAGTCATGCCGCCGGTGTTCCTGGGTGGTGGTCCTGCTGACGTCGCCGGGAAAGACCGTCGAACTGTGCTGGCAGACTGGCTCGCCTCACCGAAAAACCCTTACTTCGCGCAGAATTTCGTCAATCGCATCTGGCATCACTTCTTCAATATTGGAATCGTCGAGCCTGTCGACGACGTTCGCGTCAGCAACCCGGCGTCCAATGCCCCGCTGCTGCAGGAATTGGCCAAGCGATTCACCGAATCCAATTATGACTTTAAGGCTCTGGTGCGGGACATCTGCCGGTCAGAAGCCTATCAACGGACGACGGAAAAGAACCCCAGCAACGAAACGGACGAACGCAATTTCGCTTCGCAAACTCTTCGCCGCATCAAAGCGGAATCGATGCTCGACATCATCAGCGAAGTGACCAGCACCAAAGACAAGTTCCCGCGACTGCCAATAGGAGCACGAGCGGTCCAGATTGCCGACGGGGCCACCAGCACCTACTTCCTGACGACATTCGGCCGAGCCACTCGCGAAACCGCTTGTTCGTGCGAAGTCAAAATGGAGCCGACACTGTCACAAGCCCTGCACCTGCTGAACGGGGACACCACGAACAGTAAGATTCAGCAAGGCGGCCTGACCGCCGCGATGCAGAAAGAAAAACTGCCACCGGAACAGATTGTCGAAAAGATGTACATCCGCTGTTTAAGCCGCAAGCCGACTCCCGAAGAGGCCACCGCCCTGAAGCCGCTGTTCGCCGAAGGCAGCGATGTCAAGCGGTCACTCGACGATGTCTTCTGGGCATTGCTCAATAGTCGCGAGTTTTTGTTTAACCATTAACGTGAACACGGCAGGCTCATCTCGAGTCTGCCCTGCCCGAAAAGCCGTGACAAGCAGCGTCTGCGACGCCTAGCCTTGCCCAGTAAACTCTCTGCTTGGATTGCCGGAGTCTCGCGATGAGTCGATTGCCCCTTAGCCTGTTGCTCGTTGGTTTCTGCAGCGTTTCGGTCGTGGCTCAAGAGAAAGCCGCCGCTCCCGCGAAAGAAGAGAAGATCACTTACGAGCAACATATCCTGCCAATCTTTCGCGAGAAGTGTGGTTCCTGCCACAACTCGAACGATAAGAAGGGGGATCTGGTTCTCGACAATTATGGCCTGACGATGCAGGGGGGTGCCTCCGGGGAAGTCGTGCGGGCAGACGGCGACGCCTCACAGAGCCAACTGTATCTCGTCATCGCGCACCTCGCCGAACCGACGATGCCTCCGCAGCAACCGAAGCTGCCCGAAGAACAACGGACGTTGGTCAGGCGCTGGATCGAAGGGGGCGCGCTGGAAAATTCAGGAAGCAAAGCCAAGCCCAAGAAGAACACGGCGATGGCCAAGGTCGAGATCTCGAATCAACGACCTGCGGGCCCTCCTCCGATGCCCGAGAGTCTGCCGATTGATCCGTTGCTGGTCGCCAGCCGCGGCAATGGCGTCACAGCCCTCGCTGTGAATCCCTGGTCACCGATCGCCGCCGTTGCGGGACACAAGCAGATCTTTCTGTACAACACACAGACACTGGAACTCGAAGGAGTGCTGCCGTTCCCTGAAGGTGTCGCTCATATCCTCAAGTTCACTCGCGATGGCCAGTGGCTCATGGCGGGTGGCGGACGTGGTTCGCACTCGGGCAAAGTCGTCCTCTGGGAATTGAAGACTGGCAAGCGCATCGCTGAAGTTGGTTCCGAATACGACGTAGTCTTGGCCGCCGATATCAGTCCCGATCACACGCAAGTCGCTCTGGGCGGTCCGAAGAAGATCGTTCGCGTCTATGACACCTCGACAGGCGAATTACTCTACGAAAAGAACAAGCACACCGATTGGATTACGGCACTCGAATACAGCCCCGATGGGGTGCTGCTCGCCACGGCCGATCGCAGCAATGGCCTGGTCGTGTGGGAAGCGTTCACAGGACGCGAGTTCTATTTCCTGACCGGGCATACGGCACCGATCACAGACGTCAGTTGGGCTCCCGATTCCAACATTCTGGCCTCGTGCAGCGAAGACTCCACGATTCGCCTGTGGGAGATGCAGAACGGAAATCAGGTCAAGAACTGGGGAGCTCACGGCGGCGGTGTTTCTGCTGTCGAGTTCACGCGAGACAGTCGCATCTCGTCGACGGGCCGCGACAACCAGGCGAAGCTGTGGGACCGAAACGGAACGGCCATTCGTGGATTCGGCGGGATGAGTGACCTGGGAATGGAGGTCGCGTTCGACTCGGACGCCGATCGCATTCTCGCCGGGGATTTGACGGGGACCATTCAGGTTTGGAACGCCAAAGACGGTGCCGTCATTGGCCAACTCAGCACGAACCCACCTTCTCTGACGAAACGGATCGAAGCGACAACTCAAGCTTTCACTGCGGCCGAGGCCGCCGCCAATCAAGGGAACGCTGCGCTGGCAGCAATCAACAAGGGGATTGCGGACCGCAAAGTGGCTGCCGAAGCGGCAATGAAAGCATCAGCCGAAGCTCAAGCGGCAATCGAACCGGCGACCAAAGCCAAAGCGGCAGCGGACGCAGATGCCGTTGCCAAGACGACAGCACTGCAAACGACCGAAGCCAACTTGGCGACTGCAGCCGCGGTGCAGGCAAAAGCAGCCGCTGAAAGAGATGCCGCAAAGAAAATCACGTCCGATTTGGACATCAAAATGAAAGCGGCGATCGAGGCGGTTGCTGCGAATGAAGTCGCCGTGAACCAGGCACTTGCTGCCGTCGAGGCAAAACCGGAAGACGCTGCCGTCAAAGCCGCCGCGGGCGAAGCGACGAAGAAGCTAACGGATGCTTTGGCAGCACAGTCTGAATTGGCCAAGCAAAAGAGTGCCTCGATCCAGGAGTTGCCGGCCAAGACAACAGCGATTGGCGTATCGACCATCGCACTGAATGCAGCAAAAGCGGCGAAAGAGAAAGCAGCGACAGAGAAGACGGCAGCAGACAAAGTCGTCGTGGATGCCACCGCTAAGCTAAAGGCTGTGGCCGACGCAGCCGTCGTCGCCAAAGCCAACGCCGAGAAAACAGTGACCGCTGCCGTTGTCACTCCTGAACTTCAAAAGCAACTCGCCGATACGGAAACCGCAGCGAAAGCCGCAGCGGAAAAGGCAGCGATCGTGAAAGGGCAATTGGAACGATTGAACGCGGCGAAAGGTCGAACGCTGCAAGTCGCCGAAGGCCCCGCCAAGTAACGCGCGTCTATCGTTTCCACATTGCTCCGCGTTCGTGCAAGATATTCCGATACGCCGCCATAAACGGGATTACTACGACGGAAGGGCCGCACGACAGATGTCCTCGCAATTCTTCAGTTGCTGTCGAATCACTTTTCTCGCTTTACTGGCCTCGCTGATAGTGGCCACTGCGTCTGCGGGTGACTCACCGCAGTTTCGCGGCCCGGATGGCGAAGGACATTCGTCCGAAAAAAATCTACCGCTGACGTGGAGCGAATCCGAGAACATTCGCTGGAAGCGAGATATCGAAGGGCTCGGCTGGTCGACTCCATCCATCGAAGGTTCGCAGATCTGGGTGACGACGGCGACCGACGAAGGAAAGTCGCTACGAGTGATCTGCTTGAACAAAGACACTGGCGACGTGTTGGTCGATGAAGAGATCTTCCACCATGAGAACCCCGGGCCGATCCACTCCAAGAACAGCTTTGCATCGCCATCAGTCTTGATCGATGGCGATCGACTTTATGTCCACTTCGGCAAGTTGGGAACTGCTTGTCTTGATCGAAAAGGCAAGGTCATCTGGAAGAACGAGCAGAAATACAACCATCGACACGGACCAGCCGGTAGCCCAATCGTGTTCGAGAATCTTGTGATTCTGGCCTGTGACGGAACCGATGTGCAGTACATCACCGCCCTCGACAAGAAGACCGGAAACGAAGTGTGGAAGACGACCCGCGACGGCGCGATGGCCTATTCCACGCCACTGCTGGTTGATGTCGAGGGGAAGAAGCAACTGATCAGCACCGGCGGTGAATGGGCGATGGGATACGAACCCAAGACCGGCAAAGAGATCTGGCGTTTCCGCTATCCCAAGGGCTATTCCAACGTCCCGCGCCCCGTCTATGGCAACGGGATCGTCTACTTGTGTTCAGGCTATGACAAACCGTGGCTCTACGCTGTGAAGCCAACGGGCGAAGGGGACATCACCGACTCTCATATGGTCTGGAAACTTGAGCGTGGTGCGCCCCTGAATCCGTCGCCGCTTCTCTTAGGTGAAGATCTTTACATCGTCAGCGACAACGGGATCGCTCAATGTCTAAATGCGAAGACGGGCGAGCCGCACTGGCAGAAGCGCCTGGGTGGCAACTTCTCTGCATCACCACTGCTCGCCGATGGCCGAATCTACATGCTCGACGAAGCAGGCAAGGCCTATGTTCTTGAGCCAAGTCACGACGAGTACAAAGAACTCGCCGTAAACACATTGCCTGGCCGCACACTGGCGAGCATCGCCGCAGCGGACGGAGCCCTCTTCCTTCGCACAGACAAGACTCTGTATCGTATCCAGAAGTAGCCAGGAAACTCGTCTACTCATTGCGGATCGCGGTGAGTAGTCCATCCCATAGCTCGATACGTGACTGAATCGACAGGATCGCTGTTCGCTGAGCCGCCTGGAGGCGGCCCGCATCTTCCTGACAGAGGCTTTCGACCAATCGCCGCGCCAATGGACCATGATCGTTCGCATCGAGTTCAATGTGGCGGTTCAGGTAATGCACCAACCTGTCGACCGGCACACCGTCTCGCGGTAGCGACTTCACAAGTCGAGTGAACATATCGGGGATCACGTCTTCTCGACCATAGAAGAACGCCGCAGCGACCTCGTGCGGCAAGCCCCGCTCGGCCACTTGCATCGTCGACAGGACAAAGCGCCGAGTGCTTGGCAGAATCGCCACACTTGCGAGTGCTTGATCGATCGGGGTTCCTGCCAACACGGCTTTCAAGAAGCCACGAATCGGACGCGCATCCGCACCGACTTCATCCATAGCTTGAAGATAGAGTTCGAAATGACTGGCATAGCCACCGCGACCATCTTCGTCGCACTCCTCTCCCAACACGATCTCGTTGATGAATCGACTGACGCGTGCGTCGGCGGGCGGCATCCAGGGAACGGTGCAGCAGGTCACCAATTGTTGCAGGCGTTTCAAGAGGGACATGAAATCCCACACGGCAAACACATGCTCCCGCATGAACAGCCGCACGTTGTCTGCCGTCTGAACTGAATCGTACAAGGGATGCTGAAACAACTGCTGCCGCAAGATCGACAAATCGGTGACCTCGTCAGTCACCTGGGGAACCGTCATGACATACTTTCTAAATCGTCGCTGCCATCAAAACGAAGAAGATTGAAACCAAGGAACCTTCAGTCACTCTTCGTAAATTCGGATCTGGATGGTGCCATCTTTGGTGATGCAACCTCGATACAGGCCTTCCGAATTGTAGGCGGTGACGAACTTGCCGGTTCGGTCAAGAACGATCGCCGCCCCTTCGCCGCCGGCGTTCTTCAGTTGCTTGTTGATGACATCGTCGGAAGCGGCGGCACCGGACAGGCCCTTGTATTTCATCTGCGACACGATTTCGTGAGAGACCGCGTAACGGATAAAGAATTCACCGTGACCGGTGCATGAAATCGCGGCGGCATCGTTATCGGCATATGTACCTGCCCCAATGATCGGCGAATCACCCACGCGCCCCGCCATCTTATTGGTCATGCCTCCAGTGGAAGTCCCCGCAGCCAGATTGCCTGTCGCGTCCAGACTAACGGCGCCGACGGTTCCATATTCGGACTTTTTCTTCGGAAGTTCAGGCTGCAATGATTCGGCATCACTGCGCTTCTTCTTCGCATCTTCCTCACGCTTCCAGATCTCTTCGATGGCTTTACGCCGTGGTTCGGTGGAGAAGTACGACGGATCGACAATTTCCAGACCCTGTTGTTTCGCGAAGCTATCGGCCCCTTTGCCGATCAGCAGCACATGCTTGGACTTCTCCATGACGGCACGAGCCCCGCTGATCGGGTTCTTGACCGTCATCACGCCGGCCATCGCGCCGGCCTTCTTCGTCTTCCCTTCCATGATGCTGGCATCGAGTTCATTCGTGCCGGCATTCGTGAAGACTGCTCCTTTGCCAGCGTTGAAGACTGGCAGGTCTTCCATCACACGGATCGCCGCTTCGACAGCATCCAGGCTGGAGCCGCCTGCTTTGAGCTTGGCGTGACCTGCTTCGAGAGCACTCTTCAGGCCCGCGCGGACTTCTTTGTCCAACTCAGGCGTCATTTCCTTCTTGTCGACACCGATGCCACCGTGAATAC
>CBIHQO010000356.1:0-6962 GCA_966211735.1 uncultured Schlesneria sp. | reverse complement strand
GAGTGGTCCGCGACGAATCGGGCAATTCCTTTGATGCTCACGTTGTCGCGGCACCGGAAGACGCAGGAGCGATCCGAGTCGCCAACGGGGTCCTGGCGTTGGCTGCCAGTTCCGGCCCTCGAAGCTTGGTAACTGTGAATCCAGTTCCGAATTTTAACAGTGACGACTTCAGCATCGAACTCTGGGTGATGCCGGCAGAGTTATCGCAAGCGGTCGTCCTGGGAGTATTGCTTCCCAGCGAGAGTCCGATCCCCATGCATCTGAACTTGATCGAGCTGGCTCATAACACGGCGCTCGTTCATCAACCGGGCGTGATCAGGTTCCTGCATCGTCAACCCGCTCGCCGACTGGGCGGATTCAACCTGTTCTCGCAGGATGTTTGTACGCCGGGCATGTGGACGCATGTCGTCGCGACCAAAGCGATCGATGAACTGAAGCTGTATGTCAACGGCCAACTGATTCGAACCGTATCGGGCCCGGGGACGGGAGCGAGAGATGAGCTGAGTTACAGCATCATGCTGGGCCAATTGGCACCCGCCAACAGAGACCGGCAATTCAACGGCCTGATCGATGAAGTCGCCGTTTATCGTCGGGTGATGCCTGTCGATGAGATCTCCCGCCACTACTGGTCGATCGTCCGCCCATCGATGTCGACGGTGAGTCACCACCGAAATAGTTCCAGTATTGTTGCCAGTTCGTCGCCATGAATAGTCTACTGACGGTAGAATTATTGTCTGAACTAAGACCGTGGTTCCGCTTGGGAGTGCATTCTGCATGTGGGCAGTAGTCAGGCCACCAGCTTTCAATGTGATTGCAAGTATCGCCGCGCTGGGGATTCTTTCAGTGACGGCCGATGGTGCTGACCGTATTCGCTTCAATGAGCAAATTCGGCCCCTGTTGTCTGATCGTTGCTTTGCCTGTCATGGACCAGATGCCAAGCGACGCGAGGCCGATCTGCGACTGGATGTGCGAGCGGACGCGATCGGCGAAGGTGCGGGGCCCGCGGGTATCGTCCCCGGACAGCCCAGCCAGAGTCCGCTGTGGCAGCGCATCACGTCGACCGACACAGAACTGCAGATGCCGCCTCCTTCTTCGAAGAAACCAAAGTTTTCCGCTGATGAGTTAAAGCTGATTCAAGAGTGGATTGCTCAGGGGGCGGAATATGAAGGCCATTGGGCATTCCTTCCACTAGGTCACGTTGTCGGGCCGATGGTCGCACTGCCGACGCGGAATTCGATCGATGCCTTCGTGCGATCCAAATTGGAACGGCTGGGAGTTCAACCGTCGCCACCGACTGACCGTGCGACGCTCTTGCGACGCGTGACGTTAGATCTGACCGGCTTGGCACCCTCGCCCGAAGATGTGATCGCCTTCCTGGAAGATGACCGCGAGGATGCGTACGAGCGGGTCGTGGATCGGCTGTTAGCCTCACCTCATTATGGTGAACGGTGGGGGCGTCACTGGCTCGATCAAGCTCGATACGCGGATTCCAACGGATACGCCATCGACGCTCCGCGAGACATGTGGCCCTACCGCGATTGGGTGATCGACGCGTTGAATCGCGATCTGCCCTTCGATCAGTTTACGATGGAACAACTGGCGGGCGATTTGTTGCCGAATCCGACAAAATCGCAATTGATTGCGACGGGGTTTCATCGCAATACCTTGATCAACCAGGAAGGTGGTAGTGATCGCGAGCAGTTTCGCGTCGAGGCGGCACTTGATCGAGTGAATACGACTGGTGCGGTCTGGTTGGGGTTAACAGTCGGTTGCGCACAATGCCACACGCATAAGTTTGATCCCATCACCCACCGCGAGTACTACGAGCTATTCGCGTTCTTCAACTCGGCTCAGGATGCCAACGATCGTGGACCGACCATCGAAGTTCGGCGTGGTGAGGTCTTCGGCAATCCCGAAATCCTGCCTGCGGAATCGCATCCGTTGTCCAAAAACGAACTCGCCAAACTGCGCACCGAATGGGAAGACGCGACACGCTTAAAATTGAGCAGAAGTCCCGCGGCCGAGGTTTGGTCACCGCTGAAGTATCAAGTTCTGGAGACCGAATCGAAGGTCGGCAGACTCGAACACGCCCAGGATCACTCTGTGATCTATGACCGAAAGGGTTCTGCAAACGAGCGTTTCGTGGTCACAGGCACGACCGAACTGTCTCGCGTGGTGGCCGTTCGATTGCGTGTGTTGACGCATGAGACACTGCCGAAACATGGGCCGGGAACCGCTGGTAATGGAAACTTCGTGCTATCTGAAGTCCGCCTGCGAATGGGTGACGAAAGGCTGGCGATTGCACGGGCTTTTGCCGATCACGAGCAACCCAGCTATCCGATCTCGGCAGCGATTGATGGAGACAAATCAACGGGGTGGGCGATCAATGTCGGAGAAGGCTCCACCGCCAAAATGAATGCCAATCACCAAGCGGTATTCGTCCTGGCTCAACCTGTTGACCTGACCGATCGGCAGTTGATTGTCGAAATGGCGCACGATGTGAATCGCAACTACACGATCGGGCGATTCGCGATCGATGTCACGGCGACCGTGCCTGACGAACGGCAGATCGAAGATCCCGCTCTAATCGAAGCACTTCAGACTCCTCTGGCTCAACGTTCGCAGCAACAACTGGAAACCGTTCGCGCGGCGTTCGAGAAGGCTGAACCTTTGGCGAACCCGCCCAGGAAGGAGCCCAACCCCAGGATCGCGCAGTACATGATCATGCGGGATCAACCGCAACCGCGCGAGACGTTCATTTTCACCCGTGGTGACTTTACTCGTCCCGACAAGTCGATTGGTCGACTGTCGCCGGGACTGTTATCGGCTGTCGCGCCGGCTCGGAAAGATGTTCGTAACAGGCTTGATCTGGCTCAATGGCTGGTCCATCCCGAGAATCCGTTGATGCCGCGTGTGGCGGTCAATCGGATCTGGATGCGCTACTTTGGCCGTGGACTGGTCGAGACCGAAGAAGATTTTGGAACGCAGGGAACACCGCCCACTCATCCCGAGTTGCTGGACTGGCTGAGTCGCGATTTTCAACGTGGCCACTGGAGCGTGAAGGGGACGCATCGATCGATCGTGACCAGTGAAACGTATCGGCAGTCGTCTTCAGAACGGCCCGATTTGTCGGAGCGTGATCCGCGAAATTTATTGCTGGCTCGCCAGCAGCGTTTGCGGTTGGAAGCGGAAATCACGCGAGATGTCGCGTTGGTTGCCAGTGGTGAATTCGATTCCACGGTGGGTGGCCCCAGTGTATTTCCGCCGCAACCAGATGGAATGTATGCGTTCACCCAAGTTCAGAAGCAGTGGCCGACAGAATCGGGATCCCAACGGTTCCGCAGGACGCTGTACACATTCTATTATCGCAGCGCTCCGTATCCGCTGTTCACAACGTTCGATGCGCCTGATTTTCAGGCCACGTGTACTCGGCGACTTCGATCGAACACGCCTCTGCAAGCACTCACGCTCGCCAATGACGCGGTCTTCGTCGAACTCTCCCGGGCTCTGGCCGTCAGGCTGGTTGCTGATGTGCCGGGTCCATTTGCAGCGACGCTCGACCAACGAATTGATCGAGCCGCCCTGCTCTGTTTCGCGAGGAAGCCGACCACAGGCGAAGCAAAGGCTCTGCGCGATTTCGTGATCGCGCAAGTTGCCGAGTTTGATGATGACCGGACGGCTGCTGACAAGTTGACTTCCCCTGCCCTTCGAGGTCGCTTGCCAGCGTCCGAAGGAGCTGCTTTGGTCTTGTTGGCGAGAGCTTTGTTCAATGCCGACAATTTTATTACTCGCGAATAGCCGCCTCGAAGGCGATTGCCATGATACCTCGTGATCTTCTCCGTGATCAGACTCGCCGACACTTCCTCGGTCAGTGTGGCCTGGGGCTGGGTTCCATTGCGTTGCAATCGTTGCTGCGGTCCGAAGGTTGTGCCGCACCACCGAAACTTGATCCCGCCAATGCGATGTTGCCGCGCCAGCCTCCGTTCCTGCCGCGGGTGAAGCGGGTGATCTATCTCTTTATGGCGGGTGGTCCCAGCCAACTGGAGTTGTTCGAAGACAAGCCCAAGCTGCGTGAGTTTTCTGGGCAAGCGCCCCCTCCGAGCCTGTTGAACGGAAAGCGATTTGCATTTCTAAAAGGGAATGAAACGCTGCTTGGCAACACGCGAAAATTTGGTACGTACGGCGAATGTGGCATGTCGCTCAGCGAATTGCTGCCCTTTCACCGACAGATTGTCGATGAAGTCTGTTGGTTGCGCGGGATGACGACGGATGTCTTTAATCACGGCCCGGCCAAGCTGTTTATGAACACGGGGTTCCAGGTTCCGGGGCGACCGAGCTTTGGATCGTGGGTGACGTACGGTCTGGGTAGTGAGGCGAGTGACCTGCCTGGTTTCGTCGTATTACAAAGCGGTCCTCGTGGTCCCCGTGCCGGTGCGTCGCTGTGGAGTAGCGGATTCCTGCCAACCGCTTTTCAGGGCGTCCCGTTTCGTGGGCAGGGAGACCCAATCCTTCATCTCAAAAGCCCGTCAGGAATCAGCCGCGAACGTGAGCGTCAGTTCCATGATGTCGTGACGGCGCTGAATAAAGATCGGTTTCAGGAGACGGGTGATCCTGAAATCCTGACACGTATCAATGCCTACGAAACGGCATTTCAAATGCAGGCGAGCGCTCCCGAATTGATGGATCTTTCACAGGAGACTGCCACCACCCTGGCAAGCTATGGCGCTGAATCGGCCAAGCCGTCTTTTGCGAGAAACTGCTTACTGGCGCGTCGTTTGGTCGAGCGCGGGGTTCGATTTGTGCAACTGTATCACACGAATTGGGATAGCCATGGCGGACCGGGCGAGAACCTGAACGGGGACTTCGAAAAGGTTGTGCATGATGTCGATCAAGCCAGTGCCGCGTTGATCCTGGACTTGAAGCAACGTGGGCTACTGGAGGATACGCTGGTGATCTGGGGAGGCGAATTTGGACGCACCCCGATGGGCGAAGTTCGCAGCACGATTGGACGCGATCATCATATCGATGCCTTTACCATGTGGGTTGCGGGTGGCGGCGTCAAAGCGGGGCATATTCACGGCGCGACCGACGAACTTGGCTTCGGCCCCACAGAAGGTCGGGTCCATGTCTATGATCTGCATGCGACGCTGTTGCACTTGCTCGGTTTCGACCACGAGAAGCTGACCTATCGAATCCAAGGGCGGGACTTTCGGTTGACCGATGTTCATGGCAACGTGGTCCCCGAAATTCTGGCCTGAGTTGTTCCATCTCTCGTTCGTGAATTGGCTGCCGGATTGTTTCGTGGTCCTGGTGCCGTCAGAATCTGCTTGCAGACGGCTGCCTGTTTTGTGAGGCAATTGTCGTCAATGGAGTATTTCCCGAGGCACTGACATGCGACGATCACGTCCTCTTGTCTGCGACATCTTTCGAGTCTCGCTAGTCGTTTGCGCTGTCGCGTGGCCATTGATGGCGACCGAATGTTTCGCGCAGAACCTGATTGGCAAGAAGGTCACCGTGATCAAATGGGACGCCGAATTTCGGTCCGATGACAATAAAGTGATCGGCACATCGGAACTCGGCAAGAACTACGAAGTCTACACCGCCAAAGGGAACAAATTGTTCGTGCGCGAACGCGATGGATACATCATGCGCGCCGATGTCGTCCTTTATGATGCGGCGGTGAACCACTTCACCACGATCGTCAAGCGGAAGCATTCGGCGAATGCCTATTACGACCGTGGTGTCGCCTTGGAAGAGCGCGAGGAACTGGACGAGGCACTGCAGGATTACAACGAAGCGATTCGGCGGAACGCGAAGTTTTCCGAGGTCTACAACGCTCGCGCCAACATCTGGTCTCAGAAGGGAGAGCTCGACAAGGCGCTCGATGATTATGGCAAGTCGCTTCAATTGGATCCGATGAGCAGCCTGGTTCTCTGCAATCGAGGAATGGTTTGGGTGGCGAAGAAGGACTACGATCGCGCCCTGGTCGATTACAATGAAGCCATTCGCATCGACCCCACCTATGCTGACACGTACCGCGAACGAGCCGAGGTGTGGCAGAAGAAGTCAAAGCTCGACAAAGCGATTGCTGACTATGACCAGGCACTGCGGTTGCAACCAGCAGATCAAGAGTCGAGGTTGAATCGAGCGTTTCTGCGTGGGCTTCAGGGTGACGACGACGACGCGATTACTGACTACAACGAATTGCTGCGACGCGAGCCGAATCATGCCCGCGCGCTTCAGCTACGCGGCCTCATCTGGCTCAAAAAGGGCGTCTATGTCACTGCGGCTGCGGACCTTGAACAAGCGATCCAAGCCGATCCAACCGACTTCAATCTTCCGATTCACCTCGCCCTGCTGCGTGCCGCCTGTCCGGATGACAATCTGCGAAACGGACGCAAGGCAATGGAATTAATGATGAAGGCGAAAGAACTGGGGGAATGGCAAAAATCCTATTCCTACCTCGCGACTTTGGCGGCGGCCCACGCTGAGCTTGGCGAATTTGATCAGGCGATTGAAGTGGAAAGCAGGCTGAACGATCGCATCCCTGAAGGGCTCAAAGCCGAGCATGAAGCGCGACTGAAGTTGTATCAGGACCACAAGCCCTATCGCCTGGTGGCGGAACTCGCAACCAACAAGGCTGACCAGAAGTGAATCGCGCTAAGATCGCTCGCCGTTAGTGAAATGCGATAACCAAACCAATCACCACCGCCGTTAAGGCTGCCGCGGCAATCAAAGCGATCTGAAGAGGCGAGCGGGAACGAACGACGACCGCGGGGCCTTTGGCGGCGCTGGTACCAGCGCTCTCGAAGCGAAGCCGTAGTGAGTTTCCAATGGAAATGACATCACCATCCGTGATCTGCCGGCGATTCACGGGCTTTCCATTCACTCGAGTCCCGTTGCGACTTTTGAAGTCGTTAATCCACCATGAGCTGCCGTCGAAATGCAACTCGCAATGCCTT
>CBIHQO010000355.1:0-6975 GCA_966211735.1 uncultured Schlesneria sp. | reverse complement strand
AAGGCGAACGCCGGGCGCGAATCTGGGAGGCATATCTGAACACGAGAGAGGTGAAAGATGGATTGTTTAATTCCACCTTTGATTGCGCCGTCTGTCAACACCTGAATGATCCACTTGAGCAAGTGTCTCTGTCTTCGTGATCTCGACTGCAATAGCGACAAGGCCACGCGACCATGGATTTGTCACGCGGCCTTGCTCAATTGCCATCGATCAATTGCTCAGTAAGGAGTAAGTTCGGTGAGGGCTCAGGACTTCAATGTTTTCATGAAATCGTCGAGTTCTTTCTCGGCCTGATCCTTGGCCAGCCCATAGCGAGTTTGCAGGATGCCTGCTAACTGATCTCGCTTACCAGCGACGGTCGTCAGATCGTCGTCAGTCAGCTTGCCCCATTTTTCTTTGACCTTTCCGGTCACTTGTTTCCAGTTCCCTTGAATCTGATCCCAGTTCATGACGGACTCCTTGCGTTAGGATAATTTGGTGGAACGATGTTGCTCGGTCAGTGGTGACGAAGCGAACGGTGGCGTTTCCTCGGGCCAGATTCTCGCTCGAGGTGACTCTTGCGCGGGTGGCTCTTGATGTTGTTGTGCCTGCTGTCGCACGCTGTTGCCCATCACGAGGCCAACGATTTCCGGGATCGCTCGCATGGCAATTCCCTGTATCGAGCCCATCAACGTGCTGATGGCCAGAGTCTTCAGGCTATCCAATGGCGAGGGACTAGTTGGGCCCGGGGGAGCAGGTTGAGGGATTGGTGGGGTGGGAGCCACATAAGATTGGGGCTGAGGGTTGTCGTATCGAAAATTGTCACCGTTCGCAATATCCACCGCTGGTGCTGGTGCTGGTGCTGGTGGTTGATTGTTGCGAGATGGCGACTTGAAGTACTCGGCAGCGAGATAGCCGACGACGACCGCTCCCCCAAGCACGAGAAACGGATGTTTTTCGAATTGATGCCGCAGATCGAATGCGTTGTGCATCCCATGCACAGCGTCTTCGACCGCTCCCGTGACCGATTCCACAGTACCCTGCACCGCTTCCACCGTCGCTGTGACCGCCGTGCTGGCCGTTTCCACTGTTTGAGAGACCTGCTGTTCGAGCGTTCCGAGTTTGTCGGTGAGCTGCAGCTTGGTTTCTTCCAGTTGAAGTTTGGATTCTTCCAGTTGCTGTTGAATAGATTCTTCCATTTAGCCTCGCTCCCCGCATCAATGCTTTTTCAGTTAGTCTTCGGTTTCGTCAAACGTGATTTCGCGGTGTTCGCCATCAATCCCCCGATAGCAAAAACGACGAGACCGACGATTTCATAGCAGGCCCACAACGGCACCGCCGATGTGTCTGTGGAACCTTGCGTTGTCAAGGCGTGCAGCAAATACACCAATCCGATCGAGATCACGATGACACCGACCAGGCACAGTGCGATGCCGATCACCAGCGCCGCCGCTGACGCTGCGCGGCGTCGGAGTTCCCCTTCAATTTCCAGCCGGGTCACTCGAAACTGCTGTTCGACGAGCGACTGGAGATCAACGAGAATTCCCCCGACGAGTGCGGCGGTTGACGGTGCAGATGGATCTTGAACCTCAGTGGACATGAGTGACCCTTACAGTTTGCGTCCAATGAACCACCCCAAGCCGACAGCGATCAAGATCGCAGGCAACGGATTTTGGCGAACCAGATTCGCGAAATCTTCGGCTACTCCACTGAGCTTGGCCGTTTCCAGGTACTGGCCGCTCTCCTGCAACGCGTGAGCGGCACTTTGCGAGGCGTTGCCGAACGCTCCTTGCCGCGGAGCTTGTTTGGCGATCCGATCTGCAAAGGTCTGCATTCCAGCGCCAGCACGAGCGGTTAGATCGTCCGCCTTTCGTTCAGCGTCACAAGCGAATTGACTGGCGATGGTACTGGCGGCGGTAACGGCATGGGTTGCCATATCACCGACGCACGCGGCAGCTTCTTTGGCTCTTTCGGCTGCCTGATTCCATTCGTTATTGCCAGCGTCCATCGCCGACCTCGTGGTTGGATTAGACATGTTTCGTGCTCCTAGCAGATGATCTTAAAAGTTGTGTCAGGAGAATCTCGATGGCTATTGGAGCGCCGGAATCTTGGGGACTTCCTCGCCCAAGGCCGTCGCCAGATCGATTAAATGTTCTTGCTCTTGCACCAGGATCTGTCGAATTTGTTCCGCCATGGCGTATTCCCCCAACGCGTCGCATTGGCGAACTCGCTGGCGATAGCGAGCGATGGTGTCGCTCTCGTTCTGCAGATCGAATCGAAGCATCTCTTTGGCATCAGCCGAGAGCTTGACTGGCTTGGGGACTGCCTGAGGCATCCCTCCCATATAATCGATCAGTTTGGCGATGATCAGTGCGTGAGACAGTTCCTCGGTGGCGTGGACTTCGAGTTCGGCGGCGATTGACATGTACTCGGGGCCCTTGAGGACCTGCGAATAAATCACATACGAGATAATGGCTTGGTATTCACCCGCAAGATCCTCGTTCAGGAAGCCAATTAAGTCTTCCCGAGCGATGTGATCCTGCTGATGAACAACGTGTGTTGTCGGAGTCATGGTTGTCATTGTCCTTTCGACGAATGGGCCCGTTGAGTGTGAAACCGTGATTGGCGTTGGTTGTTATTGTTAAGGTCATCGATGATCGCCCACAGGAGGGACGGTCGCCTTAACGAACTGACGACAAACGCAGCCATGCTTAGCATCAGAAAAGTCATAAAAGTTCCCTGTTCCCACGGCGATCGGTCTACCGTGAAGATTGCTGATACCAAGGCACAAATCAAAAACATCAGGCCAATGAGTGACATAACAATGACTCCGTTCCCACGCATCAGTTACTTATTTGGCAAAGTTCAGACCTGGGTCTTCTGGAGGAGCTCCAATCAACTTGAAGTTGAATTTGTTGTCTCCCGCAGGCACAACCCCGGCAATCAGTGAACCACCGTCTTTACGTTCCAGAGCGACAACATTGCCATCGACGGTGTAGGTTCCATCGAATTGCTGAGGAGTTCCCGTCTTCTGGCCAAACTTCCACTGGAAGGTCGAATCCTTATTCAGTGTCAGGTCGAAGTTCGAACCGTCATCTCTAGATGCATGCCACGTGCCAATCAGCTTTTCGGCATCGATTGGAGGAACATTTTGTTCCGGACGCGTGGCATTATCCGACAAAGCCGGGTTAGGCGTCCCTGGATTAGCAGGAGCCGCGGTTGGAGGCTGCGGAGTCGGCTGCTGACTAGCATCAGCCGCAGCGCCAGCTGGTGGTTTTGTGGTCATCTTGAGCAGATCGGATGCAACGCGGTCGTTTGGCGTCAAACGGACCACATTCTGGAATTGTCGTTCGGCAGCATCGGGATATCCGTCAGCCATATAGTGGTAGCCGAGCAGGAATCGGGAAGCACTGTCCTGAGGGTTCGCATTTGTAAAGGCTTCCAACGCACGCAGTTGATTCGTGTAAGTTGGGACACTGCTGTAAAGGCTGCTCAGTGTTGACCAGTTCCAGCCAGGACCGACCGCCAGCACGGAATGGACCGTTGCGGCAGCCTGCTGATAGTCGCCTTTCGCAAACAGGATCAAGGCTCGGAATTCGTGCATCACGGCGTCATCAGGGCACTGGACGATTGCTTTGTTGACGATGTCCAGAGCTTGATTGTAATCGTCCTGTTTGAAGACGGTGATCGCACTGTCGAGTGCCTGCTCACAAGCCGTTGCACCCGAGGTTGATGTGTCAACGTAGGCGACAGGAATTGGTTGTGCGTAGCTGTAATTGCCGTACGAACCGTAGCTGTTCTGATAATACGGGTTACTGTAGCCCAGGTAGCCACTGCCATAGGCGAGTGAACCAAGACCCCAGGCGCCCAGTCCCCAACCCAGCGGACGATACCCATATCCATATCCGCCATAACCGCCGTATCCACCATAACCTAAGCCGTATCCGCCATAGCCTCCGTAGCCCCCATACCCACCGCCTAATAAGCTTTGGCCCAGGCCGAATCCCAGTCCATTGACGAAGCCGTTCCCGAAGCCACCGCTACCATATCCCCCATACCCACCATATCCGCCATAACCTCCATACCCGCCGTAACCACCACCATAGCCGGGACCATTCCAGTAGCCGCGGTATTGCGAGTGCCGATTGTAGGCAGGAGAGTAGTTGCTGTTAGTCAGGTTAACCTGTCGATTGTTCAGCGTGACGCTGTTTCCTCGATTGACGTTATTCTGAATGTTGGTCTGGTTCCGCGTCAGATTGTTGTTGATGTTGTTGCGGACACCGAGGTTGTTTCGAGTGTTGTTCTGAATTCCCGCTCCCAGATTCGCTCTCGCGGCGGGATTGTTCGCCCCAATGTTAGCCCGTGCAGCGGCATTGTTGGTGATGTTCGAGCGAAGGCCTGGATTGTTCGGACCGAGGTTGCCTCGAACTCCTGCGTTGTTCTGAAGACCTGCTCCAATGTTTGCGCGGCCAGGTGCATTAATCCCTGGATTCGCGCGAATGTTGGAATTGGGACGAACGCCGGCAACATTCGGAGTTTGAGGAGGACGGAAGGAGCGGACTTGATTGTTCAAATTCGGTTGAGAAAACGCTGGGCTGCGATTGAAGCTCGGTGCGCGTGCCGCACCGATGTTCGGTGTACCGCCACCGACTCGAGGCGCCGCGTTGATGTGTGGGGCGGACACTGCACCACCCCCACCCCCGCCCCTGCGAGGAGCACCACCACCACCTCCGCCACCGCCGCGAACGCCGCCACCCCCTCCTCCGCCACCAACATGAACACCTCCCCCGCCGCCGCCAGGATGGCCGCCACCACCACCACCACCACCACCGTGGCCGCCACCTCCGCCGCCGCCCCCACGGGCGAACAGTGGGCCCTGTCCCGCTAGGATCACCGCACCACATAACAGCCAGGTTGTCCAGCTTTTCAGTCTCATTGGTCTATTCCCCTAAGTATTTGAATAATTGAAAAATGGTCTATTTGGACTTCGGTTCCGACTTCGGCTGCTCGGCCTTCGCCTTCACTTCGTCATTCACTTTGGCCTTCAAGTCCGATTCATCTTGAATGGTCGGCGGCGCCGCGCGACGCACGATGGTGATCACATCGGTGTCGGGAAATCGCTCCCCGCCCACTTCATGATCCACACATTGCCAAGTCATGGTGTGGTCGTTGATTTTCTTGTAGATGCTGGTATTGGAAGACATCTGGCCGTCAGCCGTCACACCGACGGACTTCAGGATCCAGCGGTCATCGTCGCGATACCAGAATCCTTCACCGTAGCCGCCTTCAGAGTCGAAGATCCAGGTGCGAAGTTTTCCTGTCAGGGGGTCCCACCCGATCCGCTGGCTGCCGCTGATCGCAGGCTCACCATCAACGATGAGTGCGAATTCGCGCAGTAAGAAGTTGCCGTTATCAATCGGTGCACAGACGAAGAACACGGTGGAGTCCCGGTCTTCATCGATCCACTCTCCTTCCAGCCAGGAGAGCTGGTTGAGTTGCATTCGATGCTGTCGTCGGTCCTTTGGCGATTTCTCACGGACACTGGCCACTTGCCATTTGCCGTCTGTTTTCACATGAATCGCCGTGTATTGTGTGTCGACGGGATCATGATCGCTGTCGTAAGCGACGGTTAAACTTCCGTCTTCGACGGCAACACCAGGGCTGATAAAGCGAATGGCACCGATATCGACTTCAATATCGCATTCGGGGTGTCGTTTGAAACACGCTTCCAAAACTTCTTCGATCGCCTTGCGGCCTTCGTAAACATTGCCTTGCTCGTCGACGTATTCCGCGTCGGAAGTGTAATGCGAAGCCGCGGCCTTGGCGTCGCCTTCGCGGAACGCCTTGACGTAAGAGTCGGCGGTCGCTCGGATCGCATCTTCGTCAGCGGCCTGCTGGCTGGAGGGTTTCTTCTCATCACGATCTGAAGTCGACCGTTCCGCCTTCTTAGGTTCCTCTTTTGGCTTGGCCGCTTGGGTGGGGTTGACCTCATTCTTTACTTGCGGGGATTCGCCGACGGCGACCCCCAGTCCTACCGCTGCAGTCAACAACGCGGCACTCGACAGAACAAAAGCAGTTCGTTTCATAATTGGTCCCTTCCACAGGTGCAGAAGCCCCGGTCGCTCATCTCGCGGCTTCGCAGTTCGATGTCGCTAAGAGCTAAATGGTGCGACTACTTATGCAGGAAGCAATCAGTGTGCCGGATGGGCAGGTCCCGATGGCTGGTCCGGAATCGCTCAAGGGCGTGACGAAACTGGCATTCGGCAAGTCGAGTGAGCGCTGGAGGAACATGCTGCGCTGCGAGTGACCATAGTCGAGCCAGCGCAAAACAAAGTTGGTTTACAGTGCGAAACGATTTGAATTGCTATTCGCACTGAGCAAAGTGCCAGCCCCGTCAGATCGCGCTGACCAGCTGGCGATGCCTATGGCACTCGATTTGCGATCACATCATTAACTTCAAATCCCGCTGGCTATTGCCTGCGTCGTCCGTCGACACGGCGTAATGGGATTTCAAGTCACGAGTTTTATTTCAAACAATCAAGTTTTGGAGACGCATCATGTTGAGCTGGGCACTGACCTTTTTGATCATCGCGCTGATTGCTGGGGCCTTGGGATTTGGTGGCGTTGCCGGAGAAGCCGCGTGGGTCGCACACGTTCTGTTTGTGGTTTTCATCGTGCTGTTCCTGGTTTCGTTGATCGCGGGTCGCCGCGTGCCCCCGGTTTAACGGCGTGTAAAGACGCATGATGCAACTGGTGATTTCAGGAGGTGGATCTCGTGAGCAAAGAGTCGGGCTCTGCAGCGTGGCAGCAAGCCGTGCTGACATTATCACGGGTTGTGACGGGGGTAGTTATCGTCTTGGCGTTGAGTTGGGGACGCGCAGTCCTGATGCCCATTGCCTTGGCGATACTCCTCACGTTCCTTTTGAATCCTGTCGTGCGACGTATCCAAGCCTTGGGGCTTGGCCGTGTCGTATCAGTGTTTTTGGCGGTGTCATT
>CBIHQO010000354.1:0-6975 GCA_966211735.1 uncultured Schlesneria sp. | reverse complement strand
GAGGAAGGCGAAGAGGGTAGCCACGGATTGACGCGGATAAGCACAGATCAGGAGAAGAGGGAGGGAGGGGGAGGAGATTGAAGAGGAACGGAAAATTGGAATTCTGGGCGAGGGCTTGCCGATAGATTGTTATCGCGTATAGTTTCCTAGGAAACCATAATGGAGGGAAGCATGGCGGACGCCGCTGTTAGTCGATTGGACGATCACCTGGGGTACTGGCTGCGGTTTGTTTCGAATCATGTTTCGCAGGCGTTTACTCAAAAGGTCGAGGCACAGGGGGTGACTGTCGCGGAGTGGGTGCTGATGCGTGAGATGCATCAGCAAGGCCCGGCGAATCCGAGTCAGCTGGCGGAGGCGTTGGGGATGACTCGTGGAGCGATCTCGAAGCTGGTGGAGCGGCTGTGTCGGAAGGAGTTCGTGGAACGGACCGCGGCAGGTGACGACCGGCGCTATCAGAGTGTGACGCTGACTGCTGCCGGAACCAAACTGGTTCCGGTCCTGGCGTCGTTAGCGGACCAGAACGACGGGGAATTCTTCGGTGATCTGGCAGCGGAGCAGCGAGTTCAACTGATGAGCCTGCTGCAAGACATCGTGCGAAAGAACGGCTGGAAAGAGGTTCCGGTCGGATGAAGGCCATCCATCAACTTTGGAGAACAAATGAAACTGGAAGATTGCCTGGTCGCACACGAGTGTGTTCGTGGTTCGTTACTTGGGGAGCTGACGTTTCCCGAGATTGTCGGCCGGCTGTCGGGTATTGGCGTGGAACGGTACCACGCTGACTACAGCCGACAGGAGATCACCTACTACTGGGCGAACGGTGAATCATTGGTGGTGGCAACGCCGTTGGGACCTCATGCGACCGGTACCGACTTTTCGTCAACAGAAGTCGCTGCGGCTGTTCGTCAAAGCCAACGCAATGAACACACGTATCAGGACTTTATCCGTAAGACGATGCAGGCGGGATGCGTCGGCTACTTTGTGCAGATTTCGGGACGACGAGTAATCTATTTTGGGCGGAACGGCGATTCGCACACGGAACTGTTTCCCCCGGCACCGACAACTTGAAACGAGGAGGAACAATCATGCCAACGATCCATGGATTGCTGGAGACGGCTTTGTATGTGACTGATCTTGCTCGAGCAGCCGGGTTTTATCGGCGGCTGTTTGGGTTTGAGACGCTGCTGGAATCGGAGCGATTGATCGCGCTGGATGTGGTTGGGCGGAACGTGCTGCTGCTGTTTCGCGCGGGGTCGACGGATGCGGCGTTTGAAACTCCCGGTGGTGTGATCCCTGGCCATTCGGGATCCGGGTCGACTCATCTGGCGTTCTCGATTGGGGCTGATGAAGTGGTCCCTTGGCAGCAACGACTGGAGTCGGAAGGAGTTGCCATTGAGAGCACCGTGACGTGGCCGGGTGGAGCGAAGAGCTTGTACTTTCGCGACCCCGACAACCACTTGGTCGAACTGATCACGCCGGGATTCTGGTCAACGTACTGAGTTGGCTTGAATGATGCGGTGACAATGAGTGCGCACCAGGGTCGGCATCGCGATTGCAAGAAGACTGCTTCGACGCGACGAGTGCCATGATTCGAACCAGTTCATTTTGCGGAAGGATCAGCCATGACGACTTCTCAGATTAAGAATGACAAGGGCATCGATCCTCCGAAGCACGGCGAAACGTTTCGTTGCGCCGGGTGTGGCATGGAGTTGAAGATCACGAAGGCCTGCGGCTGCAAAGGGAAAGAGCATGTGCATTTCCATTGCTGTGGGCAGGAGATGACGAAGGTTTAGGGTGCGCAGGACCGCTCGAGATTGAGTGACAGCCATGTCCCCGGGTGACTGCCGGGATTGTTCAGGTGGCTAGTTGTCATTCATGCGGAAGAATTTACGCCGCCCGGGATGCGTGGGGTAGCCTCTTCGAATGGGACTCTCATTCGATGTGCGTGGTAAATATTGACTGGCACATCGCAGAACAGGGTGCTCGTTGGGATGTCATCACGATCGGTGAGTTGAGGTTGTAGAAGCTACAGTCGAGTCGGTTAGTCGGAATAAAAGGACGTGCCAAAACTTCTGATGTGAGACGACAGGAACTGACTTCAGCCGAAAAGAGTGGAACTCTGGACGCTGCTAACCACGTTGATGGGGCGATTGTTCGTGGCAATTCTTACTTCAGCGAGATGGTTCGTTCGATGCGGTGGTCACGGCATGTTGATTGCAAGGTCGGTGTTCGCGTCCACAAGTTTGTGTGTCCTCACTCGACAAGTCCGACACGCCTGCGGTGAGTAAGGGTGTGTTACGAATCTGCCTCACAACTTAGGAGTCTATCGATGCGCCATTTGAGAATCGTTGCAGGGACGTTCATCTGTTTGTCGGTCATGAGTGCTTCGGCGCCATTGTTTGCGAAGGACTCGGACGACGCGAAGAAGTCTGATCTGCCAAGGTGCCTCAGCAAGCTGAAGCTGACCGACGATCAGAAATCGAAGGCCAAAGAGGTTGTTCAGAAGTATGACGACAAAATCGATAAGGTGATGAAGCACTTCACCGCGAAGTACCTGGAGACGGTCGAGACGGAAGCAGCGTTGTTGACTTCGGTCGAGGATGTCCTGTCCGAACAACAACGCGAGAACATCCGCAACGAACGTCGCAAAGCCGCTCATTCGGACAAGGACTCGGATAAGACCGACGCCGCCAAGAGCGAAGACAAGAGCAAAGCTGTGCCGAGCAATGACACCAAGTCGGGCAAGCCGGCTGTTGTCGTCGAAGAGATCGATGAGATCACCTTCAACAACGGGGTCACTCTGACCGTCGAACAAGAAGTCATCGCCGATCGGATCACGAGCAAGCATCTGGCTCATTTGCGAGCTTTGCATCGACGGGTTCACGCGATTCACAATCGGTTGATCGCGCTGGAAACAGACAAGATCGTCGAACTGGAAAAGCTGCTGACGAAAGAGCAACTCAGCGAGCTTCGCCAGGATCGTCAAGCCGCTGCTGGTGATGCTCATGCAACAGCAGCACCCTCGAAATAGTCCTGCGAACGGGTCGCAGACGAAAGGAACCATCATGTCACGCATGCTTCGAACGTCGGCACTGCTGATCGCAGTGATGAGTACCGCCGTTTTCTGCCCTGCAACTCAACAGAGTGCGGATGCAGGAGTGTACTATTCTCGCGGGTATGGATATGGGTACGGATATGGCCGACCAGCGTACTATGGGGGATATCGTCCCTATGGTGCTGGTCCGTACGTTTACCGAGCACCTGCTCCGTACTATGCGGCACCGGTGGTCCCATACGGCTATCAGCCGTATGGGTACGGCCCAGCCTATGTGGCTCCTTACCGCACGGGCGTGTATACGCCACTGGGTGGGGTCACGACGTACGGGGGGCCTTACGGGGGCATTGGGGTGAACCTGTACTAAGCCGAGTTCACGGGTCGAATACTGGAATGCGATCGGTCCGAGGAGAGAAATCCTCGGACCGATTTTTTTGTTGATGCGGTGAGTGGATCCGATGAACCGAGAGGTCGTGGCTTCCGTCCGGACGAGCCGGAACGGAGAGCGAGTCTATCCTCGTCAGTTCTTGGTAGCCATTAGTTGTTGGCTCCGTTGGGGCGCGCCCAACGGAAGCCGAGCGCAGGAAATTGACAACCACTTTCTTTAGAAATCGGCATCCAAGACAATGCGGTAACGAGCTTTGCCAGATTCAAGACGTTCGAAGGCTTCGTTAATGCGGCTCATCGGGTAGTGTTCGGTTTGGGGAGCGACTTTGTGTCGGGCGGCGAAGTCGAGCATCGTGGCGATATCGACGGGCGAGCCTGTCGGTGAGCCAGAGATACTTCTCTGTCCCATGATCAGCGGGACCACGCTAGCAGCGAGCGGTTCGAGGACGAGACCAACGAAATGCAGACGGCCGTGAGGTGCGAGCGTGCCAAGCAAGGCGTTCCAATCGAGTGTCACGTTGGCGGTGACGATGATCAGATCGAGCTGGCCTGCCAGTTTTCCGATCGCCGCGGGATCGCGGCTGGAGACAACGTTGTCGGCTCCGAAGCTGCGAGCTTCGTCGAACTTGCTTTCGCTGGATGTGAACGCGGTCACTTCACAGCCATAGGCCGAAGCGAACTTCACCCCCATGTGACCCAAGCCACCAATCCCCACGATACCGACGTGGCTGGTCGGCTTGGCGTACATCGCGATCGGGTTGAAGACGGTGATGCCTCCGCAGAGCAGCGGGCCTGCGTCAGCAATGTTGATCTTTTCTGGGAGCGGAATGGCCCAGGCCCAGTGCGAGCGGACGCGAGTGGCGAAGCCGCCGTGATGACCGGCGATGGTCGCTTGACCCTGCAAGCAAAGATGCTGATCACCGGACAAACATTGGCGGCAACACATGCAGCTGCCTGAAAACCATCCCACACCAACTCGCTGACCGACCTTTATCCCTTTCGCCGCAGAACCGACGGCGACAACGCGACCGATCGCTTCATGTCCTAGAACTGCGGGAAACTGCGACATCCCCCATTCATTGTTCAGCATCGATAAATCTGAGTGGCATAAACCGCAATTTTCGACTTCAACTTCGACGTCTTCGGCACCTAATGGGCCGAGGTCGATCTGCTGTCGCACCAGTTTCTGTTTCGCTCCGCCAGCAACCCAGGCATCGATAACGCTCATTTGTTACGTCCAGAAAAAGAATGAACGGTCTTCCGTTGTCACGCTCTTGTAGCACGACGACACTAGTTTTTAGATCCGGCGGCAACTTCGATCTGGCCAGACCGACCTTTTGCCGGAGTGAGCATCACTGAATCCTGATAGAAAGGATAGTCAATGTAGCCGCGTCGATCACCTCCGTAGAACGTCGTCCGATCATAAGCGTTCAGCGGCAGTCCGTGCTTGATTCGCTTCGGCAGATCAGGATTGGCGATAAAGTGACGGCCGAAGGCGACCAGATCGGCGTCTCCGCGCTCGACGATGGCCTCGGCATCGGCCGGCTCAAAGCCACCCGCGGCGATGATCTTACCGTGGAAGATTTTTCGCAACTGCGCCGACGCGACTGGTTGCAAGCCATCCTCAGAGACTTCATTGCCGACCACGCGCGGTTCGACGATATGCAGATAGGCCAGACCAAACTGATTGAGTTGGTCAGCAACGTATCCAAAAGTCGCCTGAGGATTGCTGTCGCTCATCTGGCCGAATTGCCCGCTGGGGGCGAGTCGGACGCCGACGCGATCACCACCCCAGACGGACACGATGGCGGCGGTGGCTTCCAACAGAAAGCGAGCCCGGTTTTCGACAGGGCCGCCGTAGGCATCCGTTCGCTGATTGCTGCCGTCCTGCAGGAACTGATCCGGCAGATAGCCGTTCGCTCCATGCAGTTCGACACCATCGAACCCAGCCTGCTTCGCTCGTACAGCGGCCTGGCGATAGTCTTCGATGATGCCGGGAATTTCTTCAATGGTCAGTTCTCGAGCTGGCGATGACGGCACCCACCCATTCGCGGTGTGAACCACTCCTTCATAAGGAACGGCTGACGGTGCGACCGGCCCTGCTCCACCGGTCAGATCGACATGCGACTGCCGGCCGACATGCCATAGCTGTAAGAAGATGCGGCCGCCTTTTGCGTGAACGGCATCGGTGACTTTCTTCCAACCGGCGACTTGCTGGTCGGAGTAGATCCCGGGGGCACCCAGGTAGCCACGGGCCGTGACCGAGATCGGGGTCGCCTCGGCGATCAGCAGCCCGCCTTCGGAAGCCCGCTGTCCGTAATATTCGGCCATCAAGTCCCCCGGAATATCACCGGGCAGTTCCGCCCGCAATCGAGTGAGCGGGGCCATCACGACCCGGTGCGACAACGAAAAAGGCCCGACTTGAACAGGAGAAAACAACGCAGGGGCGGCAAGGGTCGACATCTCGAATTCCTGAGCTATTGAGGATTTAGGACGATCGCGAGGCGAGCGATGGATTTGAGTTGCGTGTCCCAGTCGACTGGACAGCAGTGATTACCGAGCCGGTCGGAAAACCTTACACATCGAAACGCCGCCGCTTTTCCAACGCGTGGCCTTGATTGATGCGTATAACCGAAGGTTGCAACCGATTTTCGTTCTCGCGGCTCAAGGTGCGTTATGGCCTATCGCCCGGTTTCCAGATTCGCGGTGGCCGCCCTTCTCATCGCCCCGCTGGCCGCAATTGGCTTGGAAATTCCGGAGGCAACCGCATTTGCAGTACCCGCCATCTGCTGCGCCGCCTTGGGACTGCGTGAAATTCGCAAGTACCAATTCGCTGGACGACGTCTTGCGATCGGGGCGGTGGTGACGGCTGTGACTTGTGCTGTCTGTATTCCGATCTGGCACTCTGTGAGCTTTCATTCAGAGTCTCTGGCAGGTTATCGCCGAGAAGATTTTGGCGACCTGGTCAAGCGCAAGGATCTGGACTCTATTGAAGGTTTACAGACTTGCTTGAAAGGCTATGCAAACATCACAACGAACTGGCCAAACGCGCCCACCCGGACGTTCTTGTTCTCACCGGAAGGAGACTGGGGGAAGAAAAATGCGATCGTCGTTCAACTGACGTCGGACCAAGAGTGGCAACCAACACTCGACGGCCTGGCAGTCAGCGGGACCTTGATCAGAAACGGAGCTTGGATTGAAGGTGGTGAGGAACCCAAGTTCCTTTTTCGAGCGTCCTTGATCCGTCCTGCAATGTCATCTGCTCAGATCGGCCATCGTATTGGTCATGGCTGCTAGGAGGCCATGCCCGGTCTGCTTGCGAGAAGCATCATTTCGGGTGCCCCTGGCGACGGCTTTGCGTTGCCAAGGTCTTGCCGATGTGTCAAAGGGTAAACCAATCGTAGTGACGCTGAGTGTTGTACACGCTCGTCACCCGATCAAAGCGACGGCAGCGACGCGAAGACACTGGTGGCCCAGAGCTGCTAGCTAGCAGCGGCACCCAACGCGGGTAACGATTTTCGAGATGCGAATATGAG
>CBIHQO010000353.1:0-6998 GCA_966211735.1 uncultured Schlesneria sp. | reverse complement strand
TCGCCACAGGACAGCAGCCGCATGAAGCTGGTTTGTGGGCGATATTCATGCAGCGGTTTATCGTCGAGGTAGTTTCGCAGGTTCCGCCACAGGACGGGGGCCTGGCGGACTGCCAGGATGCTCGACTTGGGGAGCGAATACGCTTCGAAGTCGGCGGTGTCTCCGGTAATAAACACGGGGGCATCGTCCGTGGTCTGTAGAGTCGGACGGGCGCACAGGAAACCTCGCTCTGTTTTGGGGAGTTCGAATCCACGAAGTGCCATGGGCGGTGCTGCCCCCGCCGCCCAGATGACGAGGTCGGCTCGGACTCGGTCGCCATTTTGCAGGACGAGGTGTCCCGCACTCTCGTCATCGCAATCTTCGACGGGGGAACCCAGACTGAGATCGATGCCGCGTAGCGCGAGCAGCTTTCCGACTCGGCGGATCGTCCGCGGGGAGAACTCACTGAGCACCGTGGGGTTGCCATCGACGATGCGGACGTCGGCGGGAAGTTCCAGCTCGTGCTTGTGCTGTTCCAGACAAAGGGCCAGTTCGACGCCGGCAGCGCCGGCACCGACAACGACGATCTGCAGATTTTCGGGGCCGGGCGCCATGCGCCACTGTTCAACGAGTTCACGAAATCGAACTTCGAAGCGTGGCAGAAATGTCGACAGCGGCTTGACGCTGATCATGATGCGATGCGATTGCCATAGCGGTTCGGCCGCGGGAACGGAGCCGATATTGATCGAGGCGACATCGAATTCCAACGCGGGTTGATGTGCGAATTCGATTGTCCGCGTGCGTGGGTCCAGGCGGTTGGCTCGATCGACGATCAGGCGCACGCCGCAGTGTTCGCAGAGTTTTGGCAGGTCAATCAGCATTTGATCGGGGGGATAGAGCCCTGCCAATGTGGACGGCAGCATGCCGCTCGAAGCGGCTCGATCAAAGGCGGTGACCAACGTCATTTCGGTCCGTGGGAAGGGACGACTCTTCCACCACTTCAGGATTTGCAAGTGTGTGTGACCCGCACCAAGGAGAACGATCTGTCGGGGTGGAGGAGGTGGCGGCGCGGGTTCGGGTTGCGGCTTGTTCTCTAGCGGTGGTTCGGGCTTGGCGTCCTCGTCAAGCATTTCGACGACGAGGGCGGCGTCGGCGGCTTCTTCGACGAGTTCAAAATCGGCGGAACGATCTTCCTCATCGGGATCGTCGATGGAGGCAAATTCGATTTCGCCGTCACTGGGTGCGGCAGGTTCGGGTTCGTCCGAGTCGGGACGAACCTCTGACGGCGCGTCTTCCTGGCGTTTCTCGGGCGAAGGTTCGTTCGTCGGCTTCCGCACAGCAGTTGGCCTCGTTGCGGCAGTGAGCGGATTTTTTAGTGCTGATAGCACTTACTTGTCGCGTTGAAATGTGAGTTAGACTCGGCGGTTTCTGCTCGCGGGACGCCACAGTCAGATGAGATGCGGCTAGTGGCAATCGCGAGTGGAAGATCCGCTTCGGGAACGAGGGTGGCGCTAGCCGTTCGCAGGGGCGGGGATGCCGAAGTCTTCGATCGACAACAAGCAACGGAATGGGAGTTGGCGGGCTGCAAAGTTGGCGGCTCCCCCTTCCTTACGGTCGACGATGCCCACGACGCAGACGACTTCGCAACCGAACTCAATCAGTCGATCGGCAGCCTGGAGAGCACTGCCGCCAGTTGTGACCACATCATCAATGACGACAACTTTGGCTCCCGGCTTGACCGGACCTTCGATGTAGCGCTGCGTTCCATGGCCCTTGGCCTCTTTGCGAACCAGAAAACCGTCGAGTGACCGATTCTGCTCGGCCGCGGCTACGAGGACGCCGCCCACGATGGGATCGGCTCCGATTACCATCCCGCCGATCGCGTCGAACGGGACGTCGGACAGAAGCTCAAGCAAGCCCAAACTGACCTGGCGCAGGCTGGTGGAATGCAACGAAATCTGTTTGCCATCAAGGTAATACGTCGATTTCTTGCCGGAGACTAACGTGAAGTCGCCGAACTTGAGTGCTCGTTCATGGAACAGTCTGATCAGTTCCTGCTTATTAAACATCGGCAAAAATCCTTGGAATGCAGAACAACCTTGTGGGACAGCATCTTACTGTTCGGCCGACGCCGGAAAAAGCGACTGGCGGAGGATGATTTCAGGCCGAATTGGCATGGTGAAGCTGACTCGCCGATCTTGGTCGCAGGCGGTCTTTCCGACCGGAGAGTCGTGCTCAGGCCGACGTTGCTCTTGCTTGATTGAAGTTAACGGACCTAAGATGCGAGCCGCCAATCGTACTTACCATTCCGCACTGGGAAACACGGATGTTTCGCCAAGTCTGCTCCTCCCGACTCGCGCAGCTCACTCCGACGCGGATCTGCGTGATCAAGCCGAGTGCGCTCGGGGACGTTGTGCAGACGCTTCCGCTGTTGCCGGTTTTGAAGTCGCGTTTCCCCGGAGCCAAGATCAGTTGGGTGGTGAACCGCGAGTTGGCCGACCTGGTGAATGGACATCCCTGTGTGGATGAAGTGCTGTTATTTGACCGCCGTGGCGGTTGGCGCGAATGGTCGCGACTGCTGAGCGAACTGGCCTCGCGTCGATTCGATCTGACATTCGATCTTCAAGGGTTGCTGCGGACGGGCGTCATGACTTTGGCAACGCGAGCACCGATTCGCGTCGGCCTGCAGACGGCTCGCGAAGGGGCGTCGTTGACGACGAATTGTGTGATCCCGGACACGAGTAAGAGCATTCCTGCACATGCGCGGCTCTGGCGAGTCGCGGAAGTACTGGGTCACGGCAATGCGGAAAAGCAAACGCAGGTTGTGGTCTCGAACGTGGATCGCGACTGGGCCGCGAACGCGTTGGCGGGCCTACCGCGTCCGATCATTGCGGTTCATCCCGGGGCACGCTGGGAAACCAAGCGCTGGCCCGTCGAGAAGTTTGCCTCCTTAATGGAACGAAGCCTGCGTACTTGGCGCGGTTCGGCGATCATCCTGGGGAGTCGTGGAGAGCAACCGGATGCGGATCGATTGCAACAGGAGCTGTCTGTGTTGTTGTCGGATTCGTCACCGATATTGAATCTGGCCGGACACACGACCTTGAAGCAATTGACGGCCTTGCTGCAGCGGGTCGACACCGTTGTCAGCAATGATTCTGGTCCGATGCATCTGGCCGCGGGACTGGGGATTCCGACGCTGGGTCTATTCACGTGTACGTCGGCGGCTCGTTCGGGGCCGGGGGGGCCTCAGCATGAACTGGTCTCGACCACGGTTCCCTGTGCGGCGAGTTATTGCAAGAAGTGTCCGAATCGCGGTGCGGACTATCAGGCGTGCCTGGAAGAGTTGAATGTGGAGCGTGTCTGGACGGCGTTCCAGCGGTTGATGGTGAGCAATCGGATCGTGGCAGAGTCTAAGACCGCACGTGCTGCGTAGTGCGTAGTGCCTTGTCGCCCAGGTCGCCAAAACCCTGGGCGGGCGTCAATCGAGATTGATCGCCCATCGACTATACCCAATCTCTTGGCGAGATTGGCTACGGTCGTTAATGCTGGCGTGGTCCCAAGTGATAGATCGTCAATCGTCGCCCGCTTAATCGCAAGGGGTCTCCAATCGCTGTGGCCTGGCGATCCGGCGAGATTTCATTGCTGAGACGAACTTCCTGTCGCGCCCATTCGACGACCAATTCTTCGTCCCGAGCATTGATGGCGACTTCCTGGGTTGGCCGTCGATCTTGAGCATTGAAGACGTAGAACTGCGACTCGGGCCAGCGACTGGCAAGGACAAATAGCAGCGACTCGGGGGCGTTGCCGTTCGATGTCAGCAGTGTGACTCGCGGCAGGGGTTCGATCGGAGCGATTCGCTTGCGCAACTCTGTGAGCGAGAGACTTCTGGAAGTGGGACGTGACAGTTCCAAGACTCCCCAGCAAAGATGGCTCACAAACATCAGGCAGACAGCGGTCTGCATGACCCACCGCCAGTCGCGTTCGGTCCACCGACGGGCACCGCGACGAATTCGCACCATCATTGTCGGCAGCAGGATGACCGTCAGAAATGCCAGGCCAAAGACGGTGACGCCAAGCCAGGGCCGTTCCGAAACTCGCCAGGTTGTCAGGGCCAGCGTTGTCACCACCAGCAACGATTCCGCGAGCAGGTTTGTCTGGCGAGCGATTGTCGCCTTGATTCCCCAGGCGACGAGCAGTGCTGTCGGCAAGAGCAGGAATGCGTCCCACGTGTCGATTAGAACCGATCGGCGCAGTCCGGGGATATCGAACAGCAGTCGCACTGCTAAGGCGGTCAACCACCAGCCCAGGACGAACTGACAACGTCGCCGGACGACTTCGCTGGTGGGAGTTCTCAGTTCCCGGATCACGCTGACTAATCCGAGGACGAGCCAGCCAACAAGAAAGGTGTTTTGCGAGAGCCATTCGCGCCAGCAGGAATGAGGCGTTTCGAGCGACGCATTCAATGTGACATGCCCTGTCCACCATGAATACCAGAATCCGCTTCCGTAGTTGGTCAGCATCATCAATTGCCACCAGCCACTGAAGGACAACGCTGTCAGGATGAAGACGAGCAGCGTCCGCATCCCCAGCCAGAGTTGCCAGAGCCGGCTTCCCGCCGCGGGAGGAGCGGCTGATGCATTTCGTCCACCTTGCAATAGCCAGGCATGCAGCAGCATGGGAATGAAGAGGACGACTGCTGCGGGACCGATGGTCAGCAGCGCCAGACCCCAGGCGACTGCGCCGCAGAGCATGCGAATCGAAACGAGTTGCAGCGGGCCTTCCAGGTGGCTCAGAAATCCCCAGACCGTGAGGGTGATAAGCAGGATTCCCAAAGCGGCGGGCCCAGGATTCGGAGCCAAACGCAGCAATACCGGATGGCCGCAGAGAGCCCACACCGTAATCAAGCCGAACGCCGCGCCGCCGACTCTTCGACCAATCAGGTACATCACCCAGATGGCACAGCAGATGGCGATTAACGGGAGTGCTCGCCAAGCCGCGAGAGACTCTGTGCCCAACGGCGGGACCAGCAGTGAAAGCAACCATGATGAAAGTGGTGGTTGCTGGAGATAACCTTTTCCCAGACCGCCTCGCCCGGGTTCCAGCCAGTCTTGAATCTCGACCGCCCTGGTCAGATCCAGCGCCCGCAAACCCCAACCCGCTACCACATCATCGAATTCGGTCCCCATCACCGCGGCCAGAGCCGGAATCAGACCGGTTAGGACAACCAACGGGCCAAAGACGGTCACCCCGCGGAGCGGAGGAAACAGGCGATATCTTAAATCACCTGCCAACCGCAAAAGTTGTGAATCGTCGAGCGGGTTTACCATCGGTTTGCTTCAGCAGCGATCCGAATGCGAGAGCGGTGTTGGCACACGCGTCAGTGGGAAGTCGCGTGTCGGTCGGTGTCGAGCTGTTCTCGCTTCCACCGGATAATGTCGTCTAGAATCTCGCCCAGTGTCATGGATGGCTTGTAGCCAATTCTGGCTGCCAGGCGCGAGACATCAGGAACGCGTCGACGCACGTCTTCAAAATCGTCGCCATACGCATCGCGATAGGCGAGGTATTGAATTTCGATTCGCGGATCGACTCGCTGGATAATCTGGCTGGCCAAGTCGCGGATCGAGACCGGAGCATCGCTGCCGATGTTGTAGACGAACCCCTGAGCCGCGGGAGTTTCCACGAGGCGAATGATTGAGTTGACGACTTCTTTGACGTGAGCAAAGCAGCGGACCTGTTCGCCATCGTCATAGACCACGACGGGACCGCCCTTGAGTGCCTGATCCACGAATCTCGGAATCACCATCCCGTAATGTCCCACCTGACGCGGACCGACCACGTTGAAAAAGCGACCGATCACGACCGGCAAGCCGAATTTGCGGTGGTAAGCCAGTGCCAGAAATTCGTCGATCGCTTTCGAACAACCGTAGGCCCAGCGGGGGCGTGACGTCGGGCCGAAATGCAAATCGTCTTCTTCCACCCAGCGTTCCTTGGGATTCTTCCCATAGACTTCGCTGGTCGACGCAATGAACACTCGCTGCTTGGCGGCGGCGGCGGCACGCAGCAACACTTCGGTTGGAAATATGTTCGTTTCAATCGTGCGAACGGGATCGTCCGCCACCAATTTTACACCCACGGCGGCCGCGAGGTGATAGATGATTTCGGCTCCTGCCATGGATTCGGCAAGCAGCACAGGGTCGGTTATCGAACCATTGCGAATTGACAGGCGCGGATGATCGGAAACCCGATCAAGATTGCTCTGTCGTCCCGTGGACATATTGTCCAACACGACGACTTCGTGACCCAACTCCAGCAACTGCTCCGTCAGGTGGCTTCCAATAAAACCAGCCCCGCCGGTGACCAGGCACCGTGCCATTCAACGTTCCTTATTTACAATACGAGATCGCCGATCAGAGCGGATCATTTGTTAAAGACCGATATTTCGGGTCTCACTCCCATTCTGATGTCGCAGACGATAGCGAATGCCGGATCGATTGAACAACCATTGAGCAGGTTCGATCAGCCATCGTAGGCGCGTTCTTCACGGGGCAGATCCTCGATGTGCCGGCCAGCACCAAAAATTCGCAGAATTTTCCTGGGCGATAACCTTCGAGCAAAATGTCTGGTTGAAATCGAAGCCGCAGCCCACTTTGGACGGCAGTCATTCCGCTGCCGATTGTGGGTCACTCAGTCGCCAACGGGGATCGAAGATCTCTGCGAGAACGGCCTCCTGAGTAAAGCCATCCTTCGCCGGGGCGAACTTTAAGACCGCGAAATCGCCCAATTTTGGGTACAGGCTGGCGTTCGACGCTTTGAAATCGGGCTCATGAAATGTGTGTCCTGAGTTCACCACCACGTACCGGTTGGGATTGAGCGGATTGGGGTAGATCATGGCGAGGCCGTGAGTCGCGTTATCGTAGGTCTGACCCTTCACGCCGATCTCGGTTTTGGTCCACTTCAAGGGAAGACGGCCGACGATTTTCGCCAGCACGGCGTTCGAACCCGGATCCCCAAACAGGATC
>CBIHQO010000352.1:0-7018 GCA_966211735.1 uncultured Schlesneria sp. | reverse complement strand
CTGTCAGCTTGCGATAGTTGTCGAGTTGATCGAGCGGATTACCCTGAAACAGATAAGGCATGGTCTCGGGGAACAGTTCTTCCAGCGCCAGATCGACCGCACGGACGGTGCGATGAAAATAGATCGTGCGGAACAGGTTGGCTCGCGTTTCAATAAAGTTGATCAATGTCGGCAAGCCGCGCGAGTGGATCGTCAGGCCGGCTGGCGTGAAAAATGAGTAGTGCAGGATGCGATTCAGATCGAACGCCTTGGTGTTGTAGCCTGACATGTAGGCGTCACGCAGCACGAAATCCATGTTGTCGACGGTGTAAATGCCACTGAAGAGCGATCGCAGTTTACGCAACCAGTCGGGATGCCCTTCTTCGGCGGCGGCATCTCGTTTGGGCCGACGAATCAGCCACGAGATCTGTTGCGGATCGAGTTCTTCAAGAGGCTGAAGCTGGCCATTGGGATTGCGGCGAATTCGACGTAGCAAGTCGCCAAGCTCGTGCTCAATCACCACGCCACCGATGTCCTCGTGCGTGATGTCGAATTGATGCAGGAAATGCTCGTCAAAGAAATGGCCGAATGGACCGTGGCCCACGTCGTGCAATAACGCGGCCATTCGCAACAGGCTTTCGACGTAAGCCCGCGACGGAACATTGCGACAAGATTCGACCAGCGACTCATACCAATGCGAGATCGCGACGGACGATAGATGCATCGCCCCGAGGATGTGCTGGAATCGCGTATGCTCGGCCGAAGGAAAGACCCACCAGGCGGTTTGCAGTTGATGAATCTGCCGCATCCGCTGGACCCACGGATGATCGATGATTTCCTGCTCGGCGACTTCGCCCGCGGGAAGGCCCGAGCGGGCAATAAACGGAATGTATCCGTGAATTGGATCGTGTGACAAACTCTCGTTGGCAAAATCGCGGGACATTCCACAAACCTCGAATCCAGTCGAACAAACAGAGCTGTCGCACAGGATAACCGAGGCACGCCAATGCAGACAGAGCAGCCAGAGTTTAACGGCAGAAAGAATCAGCGATCACCTGCGAATCACGTGCAGTCGCCACAAAGATCGGGCCGACTCTGCCATTCGTGTTCGATCCCCCGCATGAGCAGCGCACAATCGAATTCGATCGACCCTTTGGGGAAGAAGGCTTCGTTATCGAAGAAGCTCGAGCGAACTTCATCGACAGCCAGAGGTTGAACGGACCAGTTCAAGCAATACAGTTCTAGACCCTGAAAGCGACCTTTGGCGTTGCTCTCGGAGTAACCCAGGGCCCCCATTTGAAAGAAATCCGACGCCTCGTCAATGGATTTGAACAGCGACGTGCCCGGAAGTGCGGGGGTGCGGTGGCAACGCACTGACATTGCCGTGCCATCGTCATCACTCTTGAGAGCCACCGACAGATCGTTGTCGGTCTCTTGGACCTCGAATTTGCCGTGATGATGCACGCCAGGAAAGACTCGTCCACCGGCCAGCGTGTTCAGCCAGGAATCGGTATCACGACGCCGGACGTACACACCGGTTTTGGTCGCCCCTTGATCATCCCATTCGACGGCAACCCGGTGTGCCGCGTTTTCCGACGAGATGCCGCACCATGCCGGCAGCAGTTTGGGCCGAACCTCCTTCAAGCGAATCAGACAGATCCCGACGAAACCAAATCCGCGAAAGGTCTGGGGGCGAAAGGGCAATGGCAACAGGGGAGCCAGCACTGTCGGATCGACTCGGTAGTTCACCAGTATTCGACGATCAATGACGCCGCGGATCACGGGGATCTTCATGGATTTCTCCTCCGCGACAGTGACCGTTCGCCGGAGCCCTGGATTAACCGGACTGGAGAACTCCGTAGTGAAGCCAGCGCTTGACCTGAGGATCATCCTCCAGCAAATTGCACCAGAGAACTTGCGGTATCTGGTTCGCGAATTGCGGGAAATTGGCGTCGACCAACTCCGCTTTGCAAGCTTGATGCAAGGTCGAATTCCGCGGCAAGCCTGTCGATTTGAGCAAGATCAGTTCGTGGGCATCCCATTCTTGAGCCACCCAGGCGGCAATTGAATCGCTTGTCGTGTCCCACGTGTGTGGCAGCGATGTCTCACCTTGAGATTCCGCGAGCGACAAGGATTGCTCGAGATTGAGGAGCAGAGGCGCAGTCTGGGCTTTCCAGAAACGGATAGCTTCATCTCGCGTGGTGACCTCGCCCCATTCAGGCAGCAACGTTCTCACCAGCGCCCGAGTGACGGACAGCGATCGCAGCGCGAGCCAGTGAGCCGCTTCGTCAGACAGGTTAAACCGTGTACTCCAGTCCCGCACAACATCAGCCGACTCGCCGCCACCCACGATGACCAGGACTCGCGACGATTCGAATTTGGCAAACAAGCTACGGAGCCTGTCTGCCAAATCCGGGCTGCTCAACAGACTTCCACCCAGTTTCAGGACAATCAGCGACATGCAAAAGTACTTCGGATCAATTGTTGCAGTTCACCGCACCGGCGCCACGCGCCGTGTCGACAGTTAGAGTGCCTCGAACACGGTCGCGACAGCATTCCCGCCCCCCAGACAAAGTGATGCGACTCCGTATCGGACTTTTCGTCGGCGCATCGCGTGCAGCAGAGTAACGGCCACGCGAGCACCGCTGCAGCCAAGAGGATGCCCGATCGCAATCGCTCCGCCGTTCACATTCACGAGTGCCGGATCAAGACCTAATTGGCGGATGCAAGCCAGGGCCTGGACTGCGAAGGCTTCGTTGATTTCAAATAGTCCAATGTCAGCGATCGAGAGCCCCGCTTTTTCGAGCACCTTCCGAATCGCGAGCACGGGAGCCACGAACAAGTCCGTCGGGGCCAATCCAGCAGTGGCTGATGCCTTCACACTCGCTATCGCCTTCAATCCATTGGCTCGCTGAAATTCGCTCGACACCACGACCACAGCCGCACCACCGTCGCTAATCATGGAGGCATTGCCTGCGGTGACCGATCCACTGCTTTGGAATGAGGGACTCAGTTTTGCAAGGCGCTCGCTGGAAGCATCCGCACGCGGGCCTTCGTCGGTGGAAATCACTCGGTCACCGCCGCGCTGGGCAATTGTCACGGGCACGATTTCGTCCGCAAATGCACCGGCCTCTATAGCTGCGATGGCTCGGCGATGGCTTTCCAGTGCGAATTGGTCTTGATCTGATCGCGAAATCTCTGCTGATGATGCCAGTCCCTCGGCAATCAGCCCCATCGATTGATTGCTGATGGCACAGGTTAACCCTTCATGCATCAGGCTATCGACCAATACCCGATCTCCAAGTGCCGGCCCGTTACGGTCGACCAGAAACGGCGCACGACTCATTGATTCCAAGCCACCCGCAATTACGGCTTCGGCATCGCCCGCGCGAATCGCTTGCGCCGCCAGCATGATCGCTTTTAATCCCGATCCGCAGACTTTGTTGATCGTGAGTGCAGCGACCGAATCGGGCAACCCTGCTTTCAGAGCGGCTTGGCGTGCCGGGGCCTGCCCCAGACCCGCTCCCAACACGTTCCCCATGATCACTTCGTTGACCTGGTTGGGCGTCAGCCCGCTTTGAGTCAAAGCCGCCCGAACGGCAATTGCTCCCAGCTCTGGCCCGGTCAGCGAAGAGAGAGCCCCTTGAAATTTTCCGATCGGTGTCCTACAAGCGGCCAATATGACTGCGTCGTTCATGAGTTGTCTCGCCACGAGTTGCTGCGCACTGAGTTATTTGGTGTCAATAGTTCGGCCGAAAACCTCTCTCGATCTGAATCGCATTCTCCACTAATAATAGCGACTGTCTCGTGTGATTTGTTTTTTGCTGACGTATTTTGAAGCGTGGCCGCCCTACCAACAATGCGGACGCCGCTGTTGGCAGCACGTTTTGATTGGAACCTGGCCGGTGAGACGATGAATAGGCGAGTTCATCAAACATTACTGCGATTCGCAGATTTCCTGCTTGCGCACCCGATTCTGGTCTTTGGCGGTCTGCTGATCTCGGCATTCATCTCGCTGGCGATCGCACGTGGTGTGAAGTTCGATTTCACGCCTCAATCGATCTATCGCGGCAACGACGAGCTGCTGGCTTATGCCGAAGAATTCAAACAGACCTTCGGCTATGACGAGGGGATTCTGCTGGTCGTCCTGAAAGCGAACGGCGAGCAAGATGCGTTGAGTGTGCCGGCACTGCAATGGCAGATCGACATCTGCGAACAATTGAAAACTGTTCCAGGCGTGATCCGAACAGACGCCGTGGGAACCTTACAAGTCCCTCAGTTCTCGTTCGGAGGGTTATCGCTACAGCCCATGATCGAGGAAGCGGTCGTCAACCAGACCGCGTCCAATCGCGTGCGAAAGCTCCTGGCTGATTCCCAGATGGTACGCGGTGGATTGCTGAGTCCTGACGATCGCGTTTCTGTCATTGCGGTCTTCCTCGATCCGGCGGCGAAAGACATTGAGTCGCTCAAAAAGTTGGTCAATGAAGTCAAAGCGGCCATCGCGCAACACCCGGTTCCTACCGGCTTTGAGATGCTGTTAAGCGGGCTCCCAGAACTTCGTATTGAAATCGTTCAAGATCTGATGGCAGACATGGCGACGCTGATGCCGTTGGGAGGCGTTGTCTATCTGATTGTGCTCGGCCTGATGTTTCGACGTCTGTCGGGGGCTCTGCTTCCACTCTGCGCAGTCGGAATCGGCCTCACCTGGACGATGGCGACGTTCGCCATCACCGGCGACACGCTGAATCTGGTCAGTAATATCCTGCCGATCCTGTTGATGATCATCGGTGTCTCAAGCTGCGTTCAAATCGTGACGTGCTATGCCGAGCAATCCGCCAGCGGACTGGATCGCCGTACCGCCGCGCGAGAAGCGATCGCTCGAATGGCTCCGCCGTGCCTGTTGGCTGCCGTTACCACAGCAGTCGGATTCGCGAGCCTGTACCTCGCTCGCTCGGAAGTGCTGAGCATGTTCGGCGGCCAGGCCGCCATTGGTATCGGATTCCAATACGTCAGCACATTATTGACGTTGGGTGCGCTGTTCAGATTCTTCCCCGCGCCAACATATGTCGGCACGAATGAAACGACGCCGGGCGTACTGACCCGGATCGTCACTTTCCTCGGGTATGCCGTCGCGCGACACGCGTGGGCCACAATGGGGTGTGCCGCGCTGCTGGTCCTGGCCGCTGCCTGGTCGGGAAGTCACGTCGTCATCAACACCTATGCAATCCGCGAGACATTTCACGAAGAGCATCCGTCGATGAAGGCCATGCGCGTCATCGAGGAGCACCTGTCAGGCATCATGCCACTGGAGATCAGCCTCACGGCTGATCACGCGGGAGCATTTATGGAGCCAGCCGTCTTTCAACAAGTCGCCGAAGCCGAAAAGAGCGTGAAATCGCTGCCGGGGATTTTGTCAGGCCAGTCTTACGCCGATGTCTTCCGCGAGTTGCTCCACAAATGGCCCGGCCGGAAACGGGACGAGACCGATTCGGAACTTGTGCCACTGGGCGAGATCGGTGAAGCTCGTCTCAAGCGGACCGCCGACTTCGTTCAGCGCTTTCCGGAAGTCTTTCACTACTATTCTTTCGTTTCCGAAGATGGCACACGAGCACGAATCCGACTGCGGCTGCAGGAAATCGGGTCTCGCGAGACGCTGATACTGATTGAAGAACTGCAGCAACGTCTGGCGAAGGTCTTTCCAGACAACGGCCCCGTTCGCGCCGAGTTGACCGGGGAAGGTTATGTGAACGCTCAGGCATTGACGATCCTTGTTCGCGATCTTTTCAACGCGTTGCTATCGGCGTCGCTCGTCATTTTCGCGTTGATCGCGTTCGAGTTTCGATCGTTCCGCGTCGGCGTGATCGCTGCCTTGCCGAACCTGACTCCTCTGGCCATCACCCTTGGTTATATGGGATTGATGAAATACGACATGAACGTGGCGAACGTCATTGCGTTTACCATCTGCCTGGGCCTGGCCGACGACAACACGATTTACTTTCTCTATCGCTTCCGACAGGAAATGGAACGAACGGGGGACAAAGTCGAAGCGGTTCGTCGGGCTTTCCTGGGAACAGGCCGGGCCATTGTGCTGACCAGCATGCTGCTCTTGTTCGGCATGGCGGTGCTGTTCCGTTCCGACTTCGTTCCGACGCGGCGTTTTGCGGAACTCACCACAGTTACCATCATCGGCAATCTGCTGGGCGTGTTGTTGTTATTGCCCGCTTGCCTCGTCCTGTTCTGGCGACAGACGCCTCAACAGACCGCTGCCGCATTGCAATCTGACCACTGACGCCGATTTCAGTCCCGCAGGCCGGTCGCCTGCATCAGCTTGTCGGTCGCTCGATAGGCTTCTTCCACCCAGGCCTCGATCTGATCTGGCTGCGGACTGTATTCCAGTTCGATCGAGATCGCCCCGTCGATATTGAGGTCGGCGATTTCGCGTAAATAGGGTGCAAAGTCGACGACGCCGCGACCTGGAGGAAGATCTCCATGGACTTTGCCATCGCAGTCCGAGATATGGACGTGAATCGCTTTCCCCTTCAACCGGCGAAGTTCCTGCGGTTCGACATTCGCCAGACAAAGGTGAGAAATATCGATATTCGCCTGCACCGCGTCGTGATGCACGTCGTCGATGAATTGCACCATCGTCTCCACGTTATTCAACAGCGACAAAGGGAAGGGCTCCAGTTCCAACGCGATCTGCAAGCCAAGTTCGCCAGCGTAGTCACCCAGACGACGACAGTTATCGACCGCGAAGGCCCATTGATCTTCGGGACGAATGACTTCGCGATTCCAGATATATTCGCCCAGTACGAGCAGCACGTTCTTAGCAGAGAACTCGCGAGCCAATTCCAGATACTTGGCGACCCGATCCACATGGAATCGCTGGACACTGGGATTGAAATCGATCAGCCCCGTGGCGACACAGCAGATCGAAACAATCGGCAGCCCGACGCGTTCACACTCTCGCCGAATCAGCAGTCGCTCGGTCACATCAATGTCGAGTGGATCGGCGAAAATGTCGATCGAATCGAAACCC